>NZ_JAELUI010000614.1 GCF_016429285.1 Ralstonia sp. ASV6 | reverse complement strand
CCCCCCCCCCCCCCCCCCCCCCCCCCCCCCCCCCCCCCCCCCCCCCCCCCCCCCCCCCCCCCCCCCCCCCCCCCCCCCCCCCCCCCCCCCCCCCCCCCCCCCCCCCCCTTTTTCAAGCAGAAGACGGAATACGAGATCAGGCGCCATGTCTCGTGGGCTCGGAGATGTGTATAAGAGACAGCTCCTACACTGCGCCGCAGACCCGCTCCCGTCGGGCAGACCAGGAGACAAAACACATGCGCTACGCCAACAAAGTCCTCTCTGTGGACGAGGCCATTGCCCACGTCCGCAGCGGCAGCCGGCTGAT
>NZ_JAELUI010000613.1 GCF_016429285.1 Ralstonia sp. ASV6 | reverse complement strand
TAACTTTATCTTCTTGAAAGCCGGCAATGATGCGGCAGAGTTGTATGAGTCGTTGTGGACGCAGTTTGAGGCTTCGACGTGGAGTGAGCCGTTGGCGCGTGGCCGCCTGAATCGCCCGCGCCTGGAGCTGTCTCTTATACACATCTCCGAGCCCACGAGACATGGCGCCTGATCTCGTATTCCGTCTTCTGCTTGAAAAAAGGGGGGGGGGGGGGGGGGGGGGGGGGGGGGGGGGGGGGGGGGGGGGGGGGGGGGGGGGGGGGGGGGGGGGGGGGGGGGGGGGGGGGGGGGGGGGGGGGGGGGGGGGG
>NZ_JAELUI010000612.1 GCF_016429285.1 Ralstonia sp. ASV6 | reverse complement strand
CCCCCCCCCCCCCCCCCCCCCCCCCCCCCCCCCCCCCCCCCCCCCCCCCCCCCCCCCCCCCCCCCCCCCCCCCCCCCCCCCCCCCCCCCCCCCCCCCCCCCCCCCCTTTTTTAATGATCCGGCGACCCCCGAGATCTACACTCCACGGCCTTCGTCGGCAGCGTCAGATGTGTATAAGAGACAGGCCCAAAGCTCTCGCTCGACGCACGCATCGCCCGCTTGCTGGCTGAGGCGTCGTAGCGCGCATTTCCCCCGATACCTGATGGGGCGGATGCCGGTTCAACGTGAACACTGAACCGCCCGCCGCACCG
>NZ_JAELUI010000008.1 GCF_016429285.1 Ralstonia sp. ASV6 | reverse complement strand
CCGTGCGATGGACGAGGTCGAAGCCGGCCAGCCGGACACCTGCGAAGTCACCCCGGTGGGCGCCGAGCATCCGCTCTTCATCCTCTACACCTCGGGCTCGACCGGCAAGCCGAAGGGTGTGCAGCACAGCACGGGCGGTTACCTGCTGTGGGCGCTGCTGACCATGCAGTGGACCTTCGACCTGAAGCCCGACGATGTCTTCTGGTGCACCGCCGACATCGGTTGGGTGACCGGCCACACGTATATCGCCTATGGGCCGCTGGCTGCCGGCGCCACGCAGGTTGTGTTCGAAGGCGTGCCGACCTACCCGAACGCTGGCCGCTTCTGGGACATGATCCAGCGTCACAAGGTCAACACGTTCTATACCGCGCCAACGGCCATCCGCTCGCTCATCAAGGCTGCCGAGGCGGACGAGAAAGTCCACCCGAAGCAGTACGACCTGTCGAGCCTGCGACTGCTGGGCACGGTGGGGGAGCCGATCAACCCGGAAGCCTGGATGTGGTACCACACGAACATTGGTGGCGGCCGCTGCCCGGTGGTCGACACCTTCTGGCAGACCGAGACCGGTGGCCACATGATGACCCCGCTGCCGGGTGCCACGCCGCTGGTGCCGGGTTCGTGCACGCTGCCGCTGCCGGGCATCATGGCAGCTATCGTCGATGAAACCGGGCAGGACCTGCCGAACGGGCAAGGCGGCATCTTGGTCGTCAAGCGTCCGTGGCCATCGATGATCCGCAACATCTGGGGCGACCCGGAGCGCTTCAAGAAGAGCTACTTCCCGGAAGAACTGGGCGGCAAGCTGTACTTAGCGGGCGACGGTTCCATCCGCGACAAGGACACCGGCTACTTCACCATCATGGGCCGCATTGACGACGTGCTGAACGTCTCGGGCCACCGCATGGGCACGATGGAGATTGAGTCGGCACTGGTGGCGAACCCGCTGGTGGCCGAGGCCGCCGTGGTGGGCCGTCCGGATGACATGACGGGCGAGGCCATCTGCGCGTTCGTCGTGCTCAAGCGCTCACGTCCGGATGGCGACGAGGCCAAGCAGATCGCCGCGGACCTGCGCAACTGGGTGGGCAAGGAGATCGGGCCGATCGCCAAGCCCAAGGACATCCGCTTTGGCGACAACCTGCCCAAGACGCGCTCCGGCAAGATCATGCGCCGCCTGTTGCGCTCCCTTGCCAAGGGCGAGGACATTACGCAGGACACGTCCACGCTGGAGAACCCAGCCATCCTCGACCAGTTGAAGGAAACGCGCTAACCGCAGCGCTGGTCGCCGATCTTGGCTACCGATCCTCAACAAGACAGCCGCTTTCGCAAGCGGCTGTTTCTGTATTACGGGCTCTACACCGTCGGGCTGCTGCTGTTCATCGTCATGATGGGGGCGATCGAGCATGTGCGCGGGCCGGGTGTGTGGCTCGGCTATGTGTTCCTGTTCGTCACCATTGCCATCTATGCGTGCATCGGGCTGATCTGTCGCACGGCAGATCTGACTGAGTACTACGTAGCTGGTCGCCGCGTGCCTGCATTCTTCAACGGCATGGCCACCGCGGCAGACTGGATGAGTGCGGCTTCATTCATCGGCCTGGCGGGCATTGTGTTTGCCTCGGGTTATGAAGGGCTGGCCTATGTGATGGGCTGGACGGGCGGTTACTGCCTTGTTGCTTTCCTGCTGGCGCCGTATCTGCGCAAGTTCGGTGGCTACACGGTGCCGGATTTTCTCGCCAACCGCTACGGCAACGGGGAGCGGGGCGGTAGTTCGGTGGTGCGAGGCATTGCCGTGCTGGGCGCGACACTGTGCTCCTTCGTCTACCTTGTCGCGCAAATCCAGGGCGTCGGGCTGGTGGTCACACGCTTCATCGGCGTGGAGTTTTCGGTGGGGGTGTTCTTCGGGCTGGCGGGCATTCTGGTGTGCTCGTTCCTGGGGGGCATGCGTGCCGTGACTTGGACGCAGGTGGCGCAGTACATCATCATGATCGTGTCGTTCCTGGGCGTGGTGGGGCTGATCGGCTGGCATCGGTATCACGATCCGGTGCCGCAGCTCTCGACCGGTCATCTGCTGCAGCAGATTGAAAAGGAAGAGCAACGCATTGCCCACGACCCGGCTGAACAGCGCGTGCGCGATCATTTCCTGGCCGAAGCACAGGCACTGGAGGAGCGCATTGCCCGGCTGCCGCAATCGTTCGATGAGTCGCGGGAGGCTCTGAACACGCAACTGAAGCTGGCGCGCGAGCGCAACGCACCGTTGCGTGAGATCAAGACGCTGGAGCGTGCGCGCGAAGCGTTTCCCGCAGACGCGGCCAGCGCGTCGATTCTGTGGAACCTGGAGCGCGAGGCGGCCCTGGAGCGCAGCCGCGCGGCGCCACCATCTGCCGAGCCGTTCCCGTCCAAGTCCGAGGCCGAGCGTGGCACCGAGCGGCTGAACTTTGTGCTGCTGGTGTTCTGCCTGATGGTGGGCACCGCCAGCCTGCCGCACATCCTCACGCGCTTTCACACCACGCCGTCGGTGCGCGAGACGCGCAATTCGGTGAGTTGGACATTGTTTTTCGTGGTGCTGCTGTATGTCTCGGCGCCGGCGCTGGCGGCGCTCGTCAAGCTTGATCTGCTGCAGCATCTGGTCGGCGCGCCGTTCGCTGATCTGCCGCAGTGGATCGTGCCGTGGCGCAAGGTCGATCCGGCCGTGCTGACGCTGCGCGACATCAATGGCGATGGCATCGTCCAGTGGGCAGAGGTGATGATCCAGCCGGACATGGTGGTGCTGGCAGCGCCCGAGATTGCCGGGCTGCCGTATGTGCTGTCCGGGCTGATTGCTGCCGGTGCACTGGCGGCTGCGCTGTCCACTGCCGACGGCCTGCTGCTGACGATCGCCAATGCGCTATCGCACGACGTGTACTTCCACATGATCGACAACACCGCCAGCCACCAGCGGCGCGTGACAAGCGCCAAGGTGGTGTTGCTGGGGGTGGCGTTGCTGGCAGCGTATGTGACCTCACTCAAGCCCGGCAACATTCTTTTCCTGGTGGGGGCGGCGTTTTCACTGGCGGCTTCGTGCTTCTTCCCGGTGCTGGTGCTGGGGGTGTTCTGGAAGCGCACGAACCGCGCCGGTGCCATCGCGGGCATGCTTGCCGGGTTGGCGGTCAGCGTCTATTACATCTTCGTCAACTACCCGTTCTTCACGCGCATGACAGGCATCCTGGGTCAGCCTTGGTTTGGCGTGGACCCGATTGCATCGGGCGCGTTTGGGGTGCCGGCTGGGTTTGTGGCGGCCATTGTCGTCAGCCTGTTGACCAAACCGAACCGACCGGTGGTCGACAAGCTGGTCGGCTACATTCGCGATCCGCTGTAACAGAAAAAACGCCGGCCCCGACGAGCCGGCCAAGGGGGCGGCCGATGCCTGAAGCGCCGGCCGCCGGGGGCTGACCTCTCCCGTCAGCCCATCACAGCATTCGGCTACGCATGAACACATGCGGCATGATCGCGGCGCAATTGTTGGTGATTGCGCTACGGCGCTTATTCCGACGACGTGGTTTCCGGTGCGCGCGCGTGCGACAGTGCGCGCTCGGTCCATTGCGCCAGCGCCGGTTGAAGGCCGCCAGCCAATGCGGCGAGCTGCAGACCGTGTTCGCGGCTGTGGGCCTGGTTGTCTGTCGCCAACCTTGTGAGCGCCAATGCGATGTCGGTAGCGTCGCGCGCCTGGTTCAGGTCTTGCAGGTACTGCGCAGCCGATGCGGCCATCGCGTTGGCATGCTGGGCGCGAGCTTCACCGGCGCGAGCGGCAAGGTCGGCCTGCAGCGTGGCGAGCGAACGCAGGGCATTGGCTGAACCATCGAGCGCGAGGCGATCGCGCTGCTCACGCCAGCCGGCATCGAGTGCCGAGCGCCAGGCGGTGGAGTAGTGCTGGCTGGTCTGCAACGCTGCCAGCGCGATGCGGCGCCAGGTGTCGAGATTGGCGGCGGGCAGGGATGGGGCGGTGCCGGTATCGGTATCGCTGACAGCGTGGGTCCAGCGCTGCAGCGCATCGCGTTGGACGGCCTGCAACTGAGAGAACAGAGTGGTGAGCATGGGTGGTCTGCGTGTTGTGGGTGGAAGGAGGCTCACGGGCGGGTCTCGCCCAGTTGCCGAATCATCTGCATCACGGCTGCCATCTGCGGTGCCTGACGCGTGTAAAAGTCGAGGTGGTCCGGATCGGCGCTCGTATAGCCCCAGAAATCCCAGCAGCCGAGCGGATTGACCGAAGACCTGGTCACCTGCGGATACAGCACGATCAGGCGGTTGGTGTCGGCGATCTCGTTGTAGCCAATGCCGCTCGCGAGGTATTTGCCGACGGCCTCGGCGCTTTGCATGCAGCCGTGAAAGACCACGTGAACCGCGCAGCCACCAGCTTCGCAGTCGGCCGGCACGTAGACGAAACCGGTCCGCAGCAGCGACGCGCGGTGTGTAGTATCGAACGGCCGCTGGTCGAACGTCAGTAGCTTGCCCCGCGCGACTTGGGCGGGTGCCTTGACCGGGGTGTCCGCTGCGCCGTAGATCCAGCGCACGATGTCGTGCGATTGCTGGAAGCCGCAGTTGCTGATGTAAGGGCTGCGGTTGGACCCGCAATCGGCGTCCCGCGGCTGGTTGGTGATGAAGGCGTGGCCGGCATTCGGCATCCGGAAGTAGTTGACCTGTCGGTTGGGCACGCCGGCGAGTGCGTAGAAACGGGCAGTCTGATCAACCACGCGTGTTGACACCACGCTGTCCTTGCCGCCACTGAACACATAGATGCGCTGTGTGCGCAGATTGGCCGGGTCGTCGATCAGCCCCTTCTTGGCGAAGTCCTGCGCGTCACGCCAGGCATCTTCTGCGGCGGGTGCCGCGCCCACAGGCTGCATGCATAGCGTGGCAGCGGCGGTAAAGGGCGGCACGAGCGTCGATAGCCCGGCGCAGTGATACGGTCCGCCTGCAACGATGCCTGCGCCAATCAGCTCGCTGGAGTACGCCACGTCAAACTGCGCTGCCATGAATGCACCCGATGACAGCCCCGACACCGATACGCGCTTGAGATCGGCGTTGTAGGCGCCCAGCGGGGCGTCATCTGCGCCTGCCGCTTGGCACAGTGCGGTGGCAGTCAGCGCGATGCCGGCAATCACATAGGACAGCGCCCTGGCACGGAGGCTGGTTGACGGGGTCTTCTTTTGGCGGGGAAGGTGTGTTGCCGTGAGCTGCATCCTGGGCTCCTGGTTGTTGGATGGACGGACGTTGGGGAAGGTGCTGGCGAGGGTGCAGCGTATGCGGGCGCGCGGCGTGCCTGAATAGGGTGGATGGTTGAGACAACGTTCTATGACCGATCGCACGTGTCACGTAGAAGCCCGCATGTCCAGAGGTGGCCGCACGTGTGGCCGCTTCCGTGAGCGCAACACATGGAGGCAGGCGCGATCAACCGGGCGTTGTGTTGATCTGCACCTCGTCTTCGGAGAGCGTCTGGATGGTCCGCTCGATCGGTGCCGGGCTTACGCTGACCTCGCCGGCAAAGGGGCGGTCCACCGCCAGCACGAAGAAGAACGCCAGGCCCAGCGTGGTAGCCCATGCCGCTACCAGCGCCATGTGAAAGCGCGACGCTGGCAACGCATAGAGCAGCAACAGCGATAGCCCACTGGCGATCAGCATCACGCCCCAGAGCGTGGCGGGCATGGCGGCGTCCAGGTTCTGCAGGCGTTTCTCGCGGTACTTGACCATCTCGTTGGCTCGGGCCAGCACCTCGGTCAGCAGTGCGCGCTCGCGGTCGTCGCTGGGCGTGATGCGATTGGTGGTGGCGAACATACGGTTGAACGCGGCTTCGGTGCGCACATCTGCACGCGCTTGCTGTTGCATGCTCGGCCATTCGTCATGGACGACGTGTTCCAGATAGGTCACCAGCTCGCGCCGTGCAGCCGCGGCACTCGGGTGCGAGAACGCTGATAGGTCGTGCGCGAGTTCCGTGGCGCAGGCAGCTTCGGCCGCCACGATATCGGCGGCGGCCTGATACGCGCCCCACACCGAGATGGCCGAGAACGCGACCAGCAATGAGTTGATGGTGGTCACTGCAGTCATCATGGCGATCGTCATGCCACGCTGTTCGGCGTCGAGCATGACCGGACAGAGATGGCGAAACAGCACGTAGCCGCCGAGCGCTATGGCCAGCGTGGAGAAGACAATGACCGCCCCCATTGCCCACGCGGGGATGTTGTACAGGAACAGCATGGGGTCACTCCTTGAATGGCCGGGGGTTGAGAGGGGCAGAGGTCGTGGGGTCGCCTGCGGCCAGCATGGCGCGCGTGAAGTCGGCCAGGCGCTGGCGCATGGCCTCGGGCGACGCGCTGCCATCGAGCGATTGCTGCAGGTCAATCAGATTGGCGGCGAGTTCGCTCTGCCATTGCGTGCGCTCGCTGGCGGCGCGGGCGCGGTAGGTCTGCATGGCGGCGTCGGCATCAGCTGAGCGGTCGCCGCGCACAAGGGTCTCCAGCGCATCCACCAGCCGCTGCAGCAACCGATGCACGGCCGTGGCCGAGAAACCGCCCAGCATGGCCATCGCGGGCTTGCCGAAGTTGTGCATGCTGCCGCGGTCGAACAACTGCGCGGGCAGCATCTCTACCAGGATCAATCCCGCAATGACCCCGAGGATCAATCGCGCACCGTAGGAGGCGTCGTACTTCGGGTCGTAGGTGGAGGCTGCCACGTAGCGGTGCGCCTGGAACAGCGTGGCAAATGATGCGCCCAGCCCTGCACAGAACAGCAGAAACAGCGTGTTCCACAACAGGCGCGTGCCGTCAGACTGTAGGAAGCCGCGGTCGATGTTCTCGCTCGACACGTCGGGCGACATGCCCGTGGCAATCACCGCGATCAGGAAAACGATGGCGGCGCTGGTCAGCAGCCGGATCAGCGGCACTGGCCCGAGCCAGGCGAGAGGATGGTCGCTGCGGTGCTGCGCGTCGAGCAGGGTGACTGCCTGCGGTGTGGCGGGGGCAATGGTGGCCGCCAGCTTGCGGTGGATGGCGGCCAGCGCGTGGTGGGGGGACGCATGCGCAGGCAGTTGCCGATCGATCAGGCCACCGAGCTGAGCAATGATCTCCGGCGCCACCGGCAGCCCGTGGTGCAGGGCATAGCGCGCCATGGCTTCGCATTCTTCGCGCAGCTGGTCGGCAAGTGCTGCGCCCGGAAGCTTGTGCGGCACCGGGCGGGCGCGAAACCACTGCACGAGGGTGAGCGGGATCATGCCGGCCTCCCATCGCGCGGCATGGCGGCGCAGAAGGGGTGGCCCCGCAAGTGTGGGTTGTTCGGTTGCATGGTGGCCTTCGTGGGCGGGGCGGGCTGTGCGCAGCCCGGGCTTGCCACGCCTCTTTTGTCGGGCGGGACAAACTCACTTTGCGTCGCGTGTGCGGGTTCGCCAATGCAGCGGAAGTTACGAACGACGGCCTAACGAAAGACACGGAACGGGTGTGCAGCGCAGCCCCGAAGGCAAAGAAAAAAGCCCGCGACCTCTCGGCAGCGGGCTCAATGACGGCTTGGAGAATACGGTGTGCGGCTCAGGCGTGCGCGGTATGCGCGGCTTGCGGATCAATGCGGAAGAAGGCTACCGCCGCGTTGAGCTCCTGCCCCTGATCCTGCAGCGATTGCGAGGCGGCTGCAGCTTCTTCCACCAGTGCTGCATTGCGCTGGGTGACTTCGTCCATCTGCGAGATTGCCTGGTTGACTTGCTCGATGCCGCGCCGTTGTTCGATTGACGCAGCGGCAATCTCTTCCATGATGTGCGTGACGCGCGCCACGGCCTGCGTGACTTCGGTCATGGTGTGGCCTGCTTCGCCTGCCAATGTGGAGCCATCATGAATGCGCTCCACCGACGAGGCGATCAGTTCCTTGATCTCCTTGGCCGCCGTGGACGAGCGCTGCGCCAGGCTGCGCACCTCGCTGGCGACCACCGCAAAGCCACGGCCCTGCTCGCCCGCGCGCGCGGCTTCCACCGCAGCATTCAGCGCCAGGATGTTGGTCTGGAAGGCAATGCCCTCGATGATGCCGGTGATATCGGCAATCTTGCTGGAGCGGTCACTGATGTCCTGCATGGTCGACACCACCTGGCTGACGACGGTACTGCCTTTCTGCGCGACTTCCGATGCGTTGGCTGCCAGCACCGTGGCTTGCTGTGCGTTGTCGGCGTTCTGTTTCACGGTGGAGGTCAGCTCTTCCATGCTGGCGGCCGTTTCCTGTAGCGACGACGCCTGTGCTTCCGTGCGCTGGCTCAGGTCGGCATTGCCGGCGGCAATCTGCTTGGCTGCACCGGCCACGCTGCCGCTGCTGTCGCGCACCTTGTCGACGATCTCCGTCAGGCGGCCGTTCATGTCGCGCAGGGCTGAGAGCAGGTGGCTCGTTTCATCCTTGCCGCGCACGTCGATGCGGCTGCTCAGATCGCCGCGTGCCACGGTCTTGGCCACGTCCACGGCAACACGGATCGGCTGCGTGATCGAGCGCGTGATGATCGCACCCGCAATGACTGCCAGCAGTGCCGCACCAACCGACAGCGCGATCAACATGTTGCGTTGGTTGGCGTAGTTTGCGTCGTAGTCCTGCACAAGCTGTTCCTGGCGCTCGCGGGTATAGGCAGCGTAGGCTTCCGTGGCCTTGACCAGCGCGGCCAGCAGCGGGCGGCAGTCGTTATCCATTTTCTGGATGGCTTCCTCGCGCTTGCCAGCGAGTGCCAGCGACACGATATCGGTCGCCACTGGGCCATAGCGCGACTCCACGCTGTCGATATCGGCCACCAGCGCGCGGGCACGATCGGTGGAGTCCTTGGCGTTGGTAATCAGCTCCTTGAGTAGCTTGAGTTGCTTCTGCACATCTTCGTGCGCGCGGAATACGTCGGCCTTCTCCAGTTCCAGGTCTTGCTGGGTGACCACCAGCACGAGGTTGCGTGCGGCAATGGCGCGGCGATCCACCGCTGTACGCACTTCCGTGGCGACTGCGGCACGGGCGTTGACGCCGTGCACGAAATTGGAAAAGCCTTCTGTCGAATTGGACAGCGCGTGCAACGACATGCCTGATACCACGACGACGATGGCTGCCAGCACGCCAAAGCCTGCGGTGAGCTTGGCCTTGATGGTCATCTGGGAAAGGTTCACAGCGTCCTCCAGTCTTACAAGATGGATGCAATCATGATTGGCTTGGCTACCACCCGGTATGGCACGAGAGAGGCGGGTGAACCTGCCACCGTTTTATTGCTGTTTCCTGCGGACTTCGAAAGCGTCCCCGTTGGGGTAGGTGAGACTGGTTATTCCAGCCTGATTCAGATGATCTTCACGGGGTTATCGGCGGGGTCTGGAAATCCTGAACATCAATTTTGTGCAGGTTTCCACTTAGTTCTTTCTAGGGCTGTGGAGGCCTTGATCTATAAGGCCTAGCGCTTTGTTTGCTCTGGGGTGCTCCACAATTCTGGATTGTGTGATGGATTTTGCGGATCGGGCGCCAAGTGGAGAATAAATACCTTATCTTGATTAATTTATATCAGGTATGAATCGATTTTTTCTTCGTTGGTTCATATGAGAAACGTTTTCGATTGATGTATTAATCCGCTTACATATTTCTGCCGTTGCTTGTGTGTAAACCAAAAAACCCGCCTAGAAGGCGGGCCATTCATGCGAATGAATCTCGTTTACTGAAGGGCGGATGCCGGCACGACCGGCAGCACAACCCTGGACGGGTGCGCTGCGTCGCCATAGATCGTCAGTACACCGATCAGCGAGTTGAGCAAGGTGGGTAGCGGCGGCACGCCCTGTGGGAGGTTGCTCGCCCCCACGGCCACGCGCAGCTTGTGGCCCTTGCCGATCAGTGCGCTGGTTGGAAACACCTCCACCGGCACCAGCACGGCCTTGCCCGGCGAGAGCGGCTGCACGGAGTCCGGCGTGAACGGATGCCACGGCTGGATCATCAGCCCGTTCATCAGGCGAGAGCGGCTGGCATCCACCGCACGCAGCGAAGCCGTCTGGATGCCATCGGTGAGCGGTGTCACGTTACCCGCCGCGTCCACATCATCAATGCGTACCGACACGCCGGCATCGAGTGCGGTGGTGGAGACCCACACATCGGCTTCGATCGGGCCGTTGAGATAGGTATCCGCCGGCATGGGCGGTGTCTCGAACTTCACGTCAGCAGCCTCGGCAAGGGCGTCGTCAGTCTGGCACGGCAGTGGGAGAAAGCCGGTCAGGCCCGCCGTCCATTGCGAAAGGCTGATCGAGCACGCCCCGTTCAGCGGTTGCTGAATCACCTGGTTGGCGGCTTCATTGGCCCCCGGTGCGCTGGCCGACAGGCTCTTGTCGCCCCGCAGATAGAGCGCTTGCGCCTGCACCTGCGGATGCGGCCAGTCGGTCGCGGTAGCGTAGTGGCCATACCCGGTTACGTACTGGGTGACATTGGGCAACGCGTCGGCGCCCACGTTCATGCCTTTCACATATTGATCGAACCATTGCAACTGAATGTGGTTGAGTGGCGGCACGCCATCGACCGGCAACCCGCTGCCTAACGCTGCCTGCAAGTGCGTCCATGGGCCGATCAGCAGCTTGGCCGGCGCCTGCGTCTTGATGGCTTCGTAGGTGAGCGGTTCGCTGCGCTGGAAGAGGTCGTGCAGGCCTCCGACCACGAAGGTGGGCACCTTGATCTTGCCGTCGTTCTCCAGCGGTGAGCGCGTTGCCCAGAACGCGCCGTCATACGCAGTGGTGGTCGTGCCAAGCAAGGCTTGCAGCATGGTCGGCAACTGGAATGTCGTCACCGCAGACACCAGGTGTTGCAGCACCGCGGGCAGGCCGATCGTCGGGTTGGTCACCAGTGTCGGATCGGTCAGGCTCAGCACTGACACCAGCCCGAACCACGCCGGGATGAATGTCAGATTGGTCTGCCCGCCGGTGAAGACGATGTCGCGGTAGCCGTCGCCAATCGGCACGATGGGGAACGCCGCCTTGACTGCCGGATGGTTCTGCGCCGCCGTGATGACGGTCGTAATGCCGAGGTACGACACGCCGTACAGGCCGATCGCGCCGTTGCTCCATGGCTGTTGCGTGACCCAGTCGACCACGTGGCCGTAGTCGCTCTGCTCATCCGCCCCAAATGCATCCCACGTGCCTTGCGACTGGCCTGTGCCGCGCACATCCACCACCACCGTCGCATAGCCATGCTGGACGATGTAGGGGTCGGCTCCGCCCAGCGCGGTGCCGATCGACGCTGTGTACTGTGCGTTGCCGCCGTTGTACGAGGTCTGCACGAGTACCGTTGGGAAAGCACCAGTGGCGGGGTTGCCCGAGGCGTCTGCCGGCAGCGTGACATAGGCTGCCAGCTTGGTGCCGTCCGGCATCGTGATGTACTGCGTGGCTTGCCGTGCGATACCGGCGTAGAGCATCGGTGGGTTGTAGTCGATCCACTTGGCGCTTGCGTTGGTCGTAATGGACGTGCCGGGTTGTGCGAGCGTGGCGCGTGTGCCAAGCGTGGTCCAGTTGGCCGCCGCTGGCTTGATCGGCGGCGCAATGGTGTTTGAATCGGTGGGGGTGCTGCCGGCTGCGGCGACGCCGCTGCTATCGCCGCCGCAGCCCGACAGCGCGAGTGCCGCGCACAACAGCGCTGACGTCAACATGCGGCCCAGCCGCACACGTGGGTTGCCCATCTGCATGGGATGTCTCCTTCTGACTGCTCTTATTTGTTTGGGGGGATGGCCGGCATGCCGAGGGGCGGCATACGGCAAGTCGCTTCCGATCAGGAAGCTGGTCAAGCGGAAGGGCTGTACGAGGAAGGGTGGGTGACACGGTCGACCACGCGCCAGCGGCTTGGGCGCAATCGATGAAGCACCAAGCATGCCTATCGACATACAGCACGCGACGGGCTTGGCGCCGCCAGATCCGCGCGTTCCTGGCCCGAAACGGTCGCCGCGTTACGTAACGCGCTGCGTAACGAACGTGAAGGAAACACGCGTGACGCGCCATGTTCGGATGAGAAACTTGCACCCCACCGACGTAGGGGTGTGGCGCGCAAATGCTTGTCGGCATTGCGTTTCAAACAGGCGCGTCCGGTGTGCGATTGGGGCTAGACGGCGGCCATCGCTCTGTCATTGAAACTGGCATGGACGTTGCGTAATTCGGTCAGACCTGCCCGGCACAGGGCGCAACGTACAGACAGAAGGGGGCCACCATGAACCGCACCATTCAAGACGTCGAAATTGCCGCTGCCATCGATTCAGACCTGCTGCGCCGCCGCCAGCAGTTTGCTGGTCAGCCCGCTGCCTGGCAGGTGTGGTCAGAAGCGGCACATGTCGCCACCTTGAACGAGCGCGCACGTTCCGCCTTCATTGAACGTGTGGCCGCCAGCCGCGGTGCGGACATTGCGTTGCGCCTGCTGATGAAGGCCCAGTCGATCCGCGAACAGGTGACGCATACGCTGTTGCTGACCGAAGCGCGGGCGACGCTGCACTGAGGTGATGCGAGGGGGATGCCGGCACGCGTGACGTGTTGGCGCGTGGGATGCAAAAGGCCCTGTCGGGAGACTGGGTCTTTTGTTTTTGTGGATCGAAACGTCAGTCAGAAAACAGAAACGCCCGCGTGGGCGGGCGTTTTGCGTGAATTCTGGCGGAGAGAAGGGGATTCGAACCCCTGATAGGCTATTAACCTATACACGCTTTCCAGGCGTGCGACTTCAACCACTCATCCATCTCTCCGGAAGCCCGCGATTGTAGCACACCGGACAAGGACGCCAAGCCCCGCACGCGATCGTCGCTAAAGTTCCGTGATGCATAGGCCCGAATCTCATGGGAAGCGAGCCATGGGCCACCTCCCAACACGCTGCCGCCAATCAGCGGGCAATTCATCGTGCCAAATCGGACAGGTCTTATACACCTGCAAGGGGCGCATCGGTACATTCGACCTCCATGCCTTGCGTGACGCAAATTTTTGTGTCGTGCGGCATGACCCGATTTTCTGTTTCTCAATTCTCAAGCGAGTGATGACGCCATGCGGTTCGACCTGCGTTCCCGTCTCGCACGCGAACAAGGTCGCCCTGCGGGCAATGTCGTCCCGGCGCGTCGAGTCCGACGGTCGCTATGTGCTTGTTTTGCCCTGCTATACGGGTCCATGACGGCAGTCATCCCCGCACCCGCACTGGGTGTGACGCCGGTAGCGGATGCGCCTGCAGTCTCGAACGTGGCATTCAGGCCGACGGCCGGCAACCTTGTCGATGTGCGTTTCTCCAATCCCTCTCATGCGCCGTGGGGCGCATCTGCGGTGCAGTCACCGACAGCAGATTTTCAATCTGGCATGCGAGCGGGCGAGATCGCGAGCACGTTCCGCAAGGCACTCACGCGCGCAGACCTGCCGGGCGACCTGTTGCAGCAGATCACGCGACTGTTTCGTGGAAGGGTCGACATGTCGGCGCGAGGTGCGGCGGGCGACTACTTCCGTGTCGCCTATGAACCGGTTGCAGAAGCCTGCTGCGAGCAGGCACTCCGTCTGACCGCGATCGAGGTGCGGTTCCAGGGCAAGCACTATGCGGGCGTCTGGTTTGCAACGAACGAGCATCCGCAGGGCGACTACTACCGATTCGACGGCACGCTCATGGCGGGGCTGCGCTTTACCTTGCCGGTTCAGGCGACGCGTATCAGTTCGGATTTCGGCGAACGCACGCATCCTGTTACGGGTGCCCATCACGGACATTCCGGCGTTGACCTTGCGGCGCCGATCGGCAGGGCTGTGCATGCGTCCGAGGCGGGCGTGGTTGCGCACATCGGCAATGAGCGGCGTGGCTACGGGAAATATGTGGTCATTCGGCATTCAGATGGCCACACGTCCTACTACGCGCATCTCTCCAAGATCGAACCCAAGTTGCGGGTCGGAGTGCCCGTCGAGCGCACTCAGCGCATTGGTGCGGTTGGCCGTACCGGAACGGCGACCGGGCCGCACCTGCATTTCGAAGTCCGTCGTGACGATCGGCCTATCGATCCACTTGCCTTGATTCGCAAGGCAAGCACGCAAGCGCTACGCGGCGATCAGCTGGCGGCATTCCAGCGCGTTGCTACCTTGGCGATGATGCGTCTTGCCGGTGCCGGGCCAGCATCGGTGGTGGCGGCATCTGCCACCCAGAACAACGTGTGTTGATGCACATGCCAGGTCTGCGGTCCGCCTCCGTAGCGCTACGGAGGTGCTACCCGTAGCTAACCGGGTTCAACGGAAACGGTGTGCTTTCTACGATGAATGCCTCTCTCCTCTCATCGTTTCAACGACCGTTTTCATGATCAAGACTCTTGCACTGCCTGGCGCGCTGGCGCTGCTGTTCTCGGGCGCGGCATTTGCCCAAGCCGCCGCCGATGCTTCAAAGGAAGAGGGCTACTACAGCGCTGCTCGCATCGTGGGTGCCAAGCACAAGGCCGACGACATGGCTTCCACTGCCCGACCGCGGATCGGTAGTTTCGTTTCGATTGACGACAGCGCCAATCTCATCACGGGCTCGTTCGCTCTGGGTTACGACTTCGCCAACGGCTGGCGTGTTGAAGGTGAATACACGCTGCCGCGTACCGATTCCTTTGTGAGCGGTTCGACCCGTTGGCCCAGTAACAACTATCACGACATCAAATCGCAGCGCGTGATGGCCAATGTGTACCGCGATTTCGCGGTTGCCAAGAACGTGTCGGTGTACGCCATGGGCGGCCTGGGTCTGGCCATGCTGAAATCGGAAGGCGCTCAGATCAACCCGGCCAATGGTTTTGGTGGTCCTTTCAACGCCGCAAGCCAGACCAATCTGGCGTGGTCGCTGGGTGTGGGTGTTTCTTACTCCCCGATCAAGAAGCTGACCCTGGACCTGGGCTATCGCTATGTCGATATGGGCAAGACGGAAAGCGGCTGGAATGCATTCACCAACGCTGTCGGCATGCAAGACGAAATGCTGCGTGCCAAGCTGGTCTCGCATGAAATCTACCTCGGTGCGCGCTACAAGTTCTAAATATCTGTTTGCGATGGTTTCCTAATCCCCACAGGGGGAAACCCGTCATGTTGGTTTTGCGCCCGGAGCGTTGACGCGCTTCGGGCGTTGTCACAACGGCCTGCAAAAAAATCGCTCGGATTGCAAGTCTGAGCGATTTTCGTTTACGCGAAATCATGCGCAATTGCCGCCTTCGTCAAGGGTTCCGGGGCGGGCGCCATTTGTGAGCACAGCAAAGGAATCTAGGCCGATTTGGTTAGGACTGCAAATCGATCTTCGCCGCATTTTCCAGTCCTTGCGAGCCAATCTAGACCGGTGATATAAACACTGACGCAACAATTCGTAGCAATAGCCCCCGTCATATTGCGAGAGAGAAAAATGAATAAGAATGCGTGGAGTCTGGGTGTTGGTGGGATAGCGATGATCACCGGTACGATGCCGGTGGGCGCCTACGCCGCCTGTTCGTCAACAGCACCGGCCAGTGGTACGACCGTCACCTGCTCGAATCCGGGCATTCCATCGGTGAATGCGGTTGCGGGCAGTACCAACGTCACCATCAATATTGATTCAACGGCCACTGGCAGCTATGCGTTGGCGACAACGCCGACGCCATTTTCTGTCGACACGCAAAGCGCAATCACCAACAACGGCAATCTCTCGCTGTCTGGTAACGGCACTGGTGTTGCAAACCGCGGTGCCATGCTGATCGGGGTGAATAACAACAACACGATCACCAATGGTGCAACCGGTGTAATCACGACCACCGGCACGTACAACGATGGCATGGCCGCTAACGGCAATAACAACGTGCTTGTCAACAATGGCTCCATTACAACGACGGGCAACAATTCGTATGGGATGACTGCCGCGTGGGGCCAAAGCAATCCGGGTGCCTCGGGCAATACGATTACCAACACCGGCACGGTAACGACGTCTGGAAGCAATGCGCGCGCCGTGTCGTTGCTCGGCGGTAACGGCACCGTCAACAACAGCGGTACGCTGACTTCCAACGGCAGGGATGCCCCGGCCGTCTATATGCAGGGCAATAACGACACGCTGAACAACAGCGGCACGATTCAGACGACAGGTACCGCATCGAGCAGCGGCAGCGTTGATGCGGTGGTGTCGAACACACTCGGCAGCTCGTTTACGGCAACCATCAACAACCAGACTGGCGGCCAGATCATCAGCAGCAACGGTATTGGTGTGCGCTCAACCAATGGCGCCACGACAATCACCAACGCAGGGCTGATCCAGGGCGGTGGTGGCACGGCCATTCAGGGCGGCAATGGCAATGTGACGCTGATCCTGCAGACCGGCTCGCAGATTATCGGTGCCGCCAACGGCGGCGCGGGCACCAACACCGTGACGTTGCAAGGTACGGGCACGGCGTCCAACGCGTTTACCAACTTCCAGAGCCTGACCATGGCCGGGACGGCCTGGACCTGGGCGGGCACCGGTACGTTTTCGACCGCGCTGGTGCAGAGCGGCACGCTCAACCTGACGGGCACGCTTGGCGCGACCACGGCCTCCGTCGTTGCGACCGTTAACAATGGCGCTACGCTGCAGGCGAATGCGTCGAACCTGCCACTGTCCGTGACTGACAATGGGCTCGTGCGCTTCCAGCAGGACAGCGCCGGCACCTACACAGGCACCATCAGCGGGTCTGGTGCGGTTGAGAAAACCGGCGCGGGTACCTTGACCGTGTCTGGCAGCAATACCTACGCGGGCGGCACCACCATTACGCAGGGTACGTTGTCGGTGGCCGCAGACAATGCACTGGGCGCGTCCTCGGGCGGACTCGAGTTCAACGGCGGTACGCTACAACTCGGCAGCACATTCAACCTGACACCCGGCCGCGCGGTGTCGATCACGGCCAACAACGGCACGATCGATACGCAGGGCTTCAATTCCACGGTCACGCAGAACATCACCGGAACGGGTTCGCTGACCAAGCTCGGCAGCGGTGTCCTCACGCTGAACGGCACAAACAGCTACGCCGGCGGTACCAACGTCAATGGCGGCACCCTTGTTGTCGGCGATGGCTCCAGTGCATCGGCGGCACTCTCTGGCGGCGGCGCGGTGTCGGTGGCAGGTGGCGCGACGCTTGGCGGCTATGGCAGCGTCACCGGCAACGTGACGAACAATGGCACGATCGCAGTCGCAAACGCGTTGGCCGGCTTGGCCGGCGGCGCAACCGGCAACTTCCAGATCAACGGCAACCTGACGAACGCCGGACTTGCGCAGCTTGGTGGCAGCGGGGTCGGCAACACGCTGACCGTGGCGGGTAACTACACCGGTCAGAACGCGACGATCGCGCTGAACTCGGTACTGGCGGGCGACGGCTCAGCATCGGACAAACTCGTTGTGAGTGGCGGCACTGCAAGCGGCTCAAGCGCGCTCAAGGTGACGAACGCGGGTGGGGCGGGCGCGCAAACGATCGCCGACGGCATTCAGGTCGTGCAGGCAATCAATGGTGCGACGACCGGTGCGAATGCCTTCACGCTGTCGGGCGGCTCAGTCAGTGCCGGGGCCTATACGTACTTCCTGGCCAAGGGTGGCGCATCAAGCGGCACCGGTAACAACTGGTATCTGCGTAACACGATTTCCCCCGCGCCAGCCCCGACTCCGACGCCTGCGCCGGTGCCTCCCATCACGCCGGCTGAAGGCACGCCGACCTCGATCGTCGAGGCGATTGCAGACGCAGCGCCGGGTGCTGCTCCACTGCCCATCTATCGCCCGGAGGTGCCGCTGTATTCAGAAGCGCCAGCTGTCGCACGTCAACTCGGGCTGCTGCAGATCGATACGTTCCACGATCGCCAGGGCGAGCAGGGCTTGCTGACCGAGAACGGCACCGTGCCGGCCTCATGGGCCCGTGTGTGGGGGGGCAATACCAACATCAAGCAGAAAGGCGACGTGACCCCGTCGTTTGATGGCACGGTGTGGGGCATGCAGGTTGGCCAGGATCTGTATGCGGACACTCAGCAGAACGGCCATCGCAACCACTACGGTGTGCTGCTGGGCTTCTCGCGTGCGGTGGGCGACGTGAACGGTTTCGCGTTGGCCCAGCAGAACATGGGGGTTGGCTCGCTGCAGGTCAACGGCTACAACCTGGGCGGCTACTGGACGCACGTTGCGCCGAGCAACTGGTATACCGATGTGGTGCTGATGGGCAGTGCACTGACGGTGCGTACAAGCTCAAACGATAACGTGCACGGTTCCACCAACGGTAACGCTATTACAGGCTCTGTCGAAGCCGGGCTACCGATCCCGCTCAGCCAAGGACTGACGCTGGAGCCGCAGGCGCAACTGGTTTGGCAACGGTTGTCGCTCAAGGATTTCAACGATGGCATCTCGAACGTGTCGTGGAACAACGGCAACACGTTTCTGGGCCGCGTGGGTGCGCGACTGCAATGGTCGTTCGATTCGAACGGGATCAACTGGAAGCCGTATCTGCGCTTGAACGTGCTGCGCTCGTTCGGCTCGGACGACAAGACCACGTTTGGTGGGGGTACCACGATTGGCTCGCAGGTCGGCCAGACGGCTGGGCAGGTCGGTGCGGGGCTGGTCGCGCAGCTGAGCAAGCGCAGCAGCGCGTATGCAACGGTCAGCTATCTCACGAATCTGGGGGGCGAGCACCAGCGCACGATCCTGGGCAACGTGGGGGTGCGTTGGGCGTGGTGAGTTGGCTTGAATGGCGGAGGCGGTCTAGGCTGCTGCCTGCAGCAGCATCGCTTCCATGTAGGCCATGACGTAGCGCTCGTTGTCGAGGACTTTGAGTGCGCGTTTGACGATGAGCGGCGTCGGTCGGCTGCAGTCAATCGACGCAATCGCCTGTCTGTCAAACCAGGCGCAGTGGGCAATCTCCTCAGCAGGGCGGGCGATTGCACTGGCTTCTATGTCGGCAACGAATACGTGGTGGTGCTTGTTGCCACCAGCGAATTGGAACAATGGGCGTACGTCACGGCAGACGATGCCCGTTTCCTCGGCCAACTCACGGCGGGCGGCGTCGCCCAGTGTTTCACCGCGGTGCGGTTTGCCACCGGGCAGAACCCAGTGTGCGCTGGGGCGGGCGACCAGAAGAATCCGGTCACCGCGTTTGCAGAGGACGGTTGCACGTTCTTTCATGGTTGGGCTTCCATGGCGGTGAACATAAAAAAACCGCCGCTCAGAGGCGGCGAAATGGAAAGTGTCTGAAACAAGTTGCTGGGCGGCGGGAGTGGACCGCGCATCCAGCACCGTCATTCTCTCGAAGAGTCACCGCGCGCTGAATGAGATTTGTCCGATTCGGATGCGTGATGGCATAGGACAGGGGCGAATGTGGTTTGCTGACCATCCGTGCTGGCGCTTTTCATGGCGCTGACGGGGCCATCGCCACGGTGGATGGCAGCGCGATCGGCCCAGCCGTGAATCTGGCGGCCACGCGCTGCTGGGCAGCATCAACGACGTGCTCGATTTCTCCAAGATCGAGGCGGGTCAGGCGTCGATCGAGGCCATCCTGTTTTCAGCAACGCGATCAAATTCACGAATGAAGTCGACGTGCTGTTCGACCATCTTGCGCGGGTTTGACCGCAGCGGGCCGGGGTTTGCGTTGTGCCATCGGTTGGTCGCCTGATGGATGGCGCGATCGGTCTGCGCAGTGCCCTCGTGTAGACGGCAGGCAGACGAGCCGCGAGAGCATTGGTGAGAGGCGCCTACCCGACGGGTACTTGCCGGGCTCAAGAGTCCAACGCATGACCTGCTGGAATCCTTGTACGTTGCGCTGTGGACTGGCGATCGGGAGGGTTGCGTTGCGCTCATGAGCGCCGTTGAACAGCGTTCATCGTAAAATTGTATTGTCTGTTGAGGCCTAGCGGACCCACAGTCGGCAAAAGGAGGGAAGGAATGAGCAGCTTCAGCATTGGCGTGGTGTTGGCGGACGACCATCCGGGGATGATTGCCGGGATATCGCATGAGCTGTCATCGGTGGACACCATCGTGTTGAAAGGGCATGCCACCAACTCGACTGACCTCGTCAAGCTGCTCGAATCGACGCCGTGCGATGTGCTGGTGTCCGACTACGCCATGCCCACGGGCGACTATGGCGATGGCATTACGCTGTTTGGCTTCATCGGCCGGCGCTTTCCCCAAGTGAAGCTTGTCGTGCTGACGATGCTCGACAGTCCGGCCATCCTTGGTTCGCTCGATGATATTGGCGTCCGTGCGATTGTCAGTAAGTCCGACGCGGTGTCGCATCTCGTTCCTGCCATTCATGCCGCGCATACGGGGGGCAAGTACCACTCGCCAACCGTTGCTGCTGTGCTGGAGGAACGCGAAGCTCAGCGAGCCGGCGCTCCGGCATCGACTGAGCTGAGCCCGCGCGAGGCAGAGGTGGTGCGGTTGTATGTGTCCGGCTTGCGGGTGGATGAGATTGCCGAACGGCTCAATCGCAGCAAGAAGACCATCAGCACCCAGAAAAACCGGGCCATGGAAAAGCTCGGCATCTCGCGCGATGCAGATCTCTTCACGTACGCCAAAGAGCACGGTTGGTTGTCGTCATCGCAAACGCCGCCGCGTGACGCCAACTGAGCGTTGAACGCAGAGGGGTCAGACCGGCCGCTCTGCGGGCGGCACACTGCGCGGTTGCGGTTTGTCTGGCGCGGGCGCGTCCGGCTGCTTCCAGGCTTCGACAATCTGCCGCCTGCGCTGCGGCGACGAGAACAGGTATTCGTTCATGGCGCCCAGAAACGCGTGGCGCGCCGGCGCCGTCAGCTCGGCAAAGCCGAGCAGAATGTGCCGTAGGTTGTCTCGTTCAGTCTGCTTCATGATCTGGTCTCCAATGGCAACGCTGCGCGCGCTGCGCATGTCGCACCGGTGTCATGGCGCGAATCTATCTACGTTATGGGGTGGAAAGTGGTCCGTCTATCAGACCTGTCTGGTAGTGGGGCGGATCGGGCCGGATAAGGAAAGGCTCGTGCGTTACCGTGCCGGCCGCATGACGGACGGGATCAGGCCCGTTTCAACACCGTAGTAGAAGAGGTCCACCTCGCGGTGGATATTGAGCTTGCGCATAGCGCTGCTCTTCTGCGTGCTGATGGTTTTCTTGCTGCGGCTCAGGCGCGCGGCGATCTCGTTGATCGTCATGCCTGATACGTACAGGCGGATGACTTCGAGTTCGCGGCTGGTCAGTTGTGCATTGCCAGGCGCGTCCTTGTGGGTTGGCTCCAGCGTGCGCAGAATCTTCTCGATCGTCGGCGATACATAGCGGCCGTTTGCAAACGCGGCGTGCACGGCGAGTGACAGGTGGTTTGTCAGATCGGATTTGCTGACGATGCATTGGATACCCGTCATGAGCGCTGAGAGGATCGCCACGTTCTCCATCATCGTCAGAACCACGATGCGCACATGCGTGTAACGCTGCTGGACCAGCGTCAGCAATGCCATGCCGTCGCCATAGCTGCCGCCAGGCATGGCGTAGTCGCACACAAGCACGTCGATGGGTGTGCGGTCGAGCAGCTCGATCAGCTCGGTCGAATTGCGTACGAGGCCATCGATCGA
Organism: Ralstonia sp. ASV6; assembly: GCF_016429285.1. Classification (GTDB taxonomy): domain Bacteria; phylum Pseudomonadota; class Gammaproteobacteria; order Burkholderiales; family Burkholderiaceae; genus Ralstonia; species Ralstonia flaminis. The sequence goes on along the minus strand of NZ_JAELUI010000008.1, from coordinate 41,627 downwards.
GATCGATTGGCGGCTGGCCAGTTCATGTTTGACGCCAAACAGGATGGCCGGGTGGTCGTCGGCGATGGCGACGCGGATCAGGACGGGATTCATGATGATGGCGCGTGTTGCAGGGCAGTTGCAGCTTCTCTGTGACGATCTCGCCACGGAATGCCGGCGTTGTGCATGACCACTGACACGAGCATGCGCGAAGGACGATGCGCAGACTGTATTGAGTCCAGGGGAGCGCGAAAAGCGGATCAGTCCTAAAGCGGCGCGCTGTGGTGTAGGACTGGGCCTATTCGGGGCGTTGTGCCGATGGCCGCAAGCGCATGGCACACGACGGCTGTCCACGTGTTGTGCGTAGTGCGCATACCTGCGGAAGGCCGATGCGCTTTTGCGCGTTGCTAGCCCGTTGATTCTTTTGCGGAATTCTCATGAATCGAGGCGTTCCACTATTGCGGTGCGGAGGCGTTTGAACGTACGCTTTCGCCACAAAAAAGAACACAAAAACAAGGAGACCACCCTCATGGAATTGGACGTCAACCACCGGCCGGTCAGTGTCGACTGCGACCCGGCTACGCCTCTGCTGTGGGTCTTGCGCGATCACCTGAACATGACCGGGACCAAGTTCGGTTGCGGTGTTGCGGCGTGCGGTGCATGCACGGTTCACCTGGACGGGGCGGCCGTACGGTCGTGTGTGTTGCCGGTGGCTGCGGTGGCGGGCAAGCGCATCACTACCATCGAAGGGTTGGCCGGGGGCGAAGGCAAGCGCCACGCGCTGCAACAGGCGTGGGTGGACGAGCAGGTGCCGCAGTGCGGCTACTGCCAGTCCGGCATGCTGATGGCCGCAGCGGATCTGCTGGCGCGGCAACCCGATCCAAGCGACGCTGACATCGATACGGCCATGACCAACATTTGCCGCTGTGGCACGTATCCGCGTGTGCGCGCGGCCATCAAACGTGCGGCGAAGGTACTGCGGGAGGGCCAGGCATGAACGCCAAGGCAACCAAGCCACGCAGTGGGCGCCGCCGTTTCCTGTTGGGTGCGCTGGCCGTCGGCGGCGCGCTGGTGGTGGGCTGGGGCGTGATGCCACCGCGCAGCCGCGTGGGGGATCCGGCGCTGTTTCCCGAACACGGGGGCGAGGTCGCCCTGAATGGGTGGATCAAGATCACCCCGGAGGGCAACGTCATCCTGGCCATGCCGCGCGTGGAGATGGGGCAGGGCATTCACACCGCGTTGTCGATGCTAGCGGCGGAGGAGCTGGACATTCCGCTGGCGCGCGTGAGTATCGAGACGTCGCCGGTGGAGCGCATCTACGGCAACGTGGTCGCCATGGGGGACAGTTCACTCCCGCTGCACCCGGACAGCGCAGACAAGACCTGGGCCCGCGCGCTGCACTGGGTCATGGCCAAGAGCGCGCGCGAGATCGGGCTCATCATCACCGGTGGCAGCAGCAGTGTGGCAGACGGCTGGCAGCCGGTGCGCGAAGCCGCCGCCACGGCCCGCGCCGCGCTGGTAGAGGCCGCCGCGCGCGAATGGAACGTACCCGCCGCGCAGGTAAGCGTGCACGATGGCCAGCTGATCGGCCCGGGCGGTAAGCAGGCGACCTTCGGTGGTATGGCGAAAGCTGCGCGCGCCATTGCACCGCCGTCCAACGTCGTACTCAAGCCGGCTTCGCAATACCAGTTGATCGGCAAGCCTGCGCCGCGCAATGATCTGGTCGCCAAGACGGATGGCAGCGCGCGCTTCTCCATCGATGCGCGTCCGGCAGGGATGCTGTACGCCGCCGTCGTAATGTGCCCCGTCTTTGGCGGCAAGCTCAAGACGTTCCAGTCGAAGGCGGCGCTCGGCATGCTGGGTGTGCGCTATGTGGTGCCGTTTGAAGGTTCGGCGGGCGGTGCGCCTGGCGTGGCCGTTGTGGCGGATCACTACTGGCAGGCGCGCCAGGCGCTGGCGACCGTTGAGCCCGTGTGGGACAACGGCCCGCATGCCACGCTCGATTCCGCGGGCATCAGGCAGCAACTCGTCAGCGCGCTGGATAGCGACAAGGGTGGGTTCACCTACCGCTCGCTCGGCGACGGCTTGAAGGCCTTTGACAAGGCTGACGGCGCCACGCTTGTGGAAGCGGAATACACCGCACCGTATCTCGCGCACACGGCCATGGAGCCGATCAACTGCACGGCGCAGGTGACAGCGGATGGGGTGCATCTGTGGGCGCCCACGCAGGTCGCCACGCTGGCACAACTGGTGGCAGCACGTGCAGCAGGCGTGAGCGGCGACAAGGTCCACATCGACATCCCGTTGATTGGCGGCGGCTTCGGGCGGCGGCTGGAGTCCGATTTCATCAGCCAGGCCGTCACCATTGCCACCAAGACCGAAGGCAAGCCGGTACAGGTCATCTGGTCGCGCGAAGAGGACGTCCGTCACGATTTCTATCGTCCGCACGCCATTGCACGGCTGAAGGCGCGTGTGGAGAACGGCAAGATCACGGCAATTGCCTCGCGCAGCGCTGGTCAGTCGATCCTGGCGGGTGAGTTGGACAGGCTGTTCGGCGCACCCTCCGCAGGCATCGATCGCTATACCGCCGAAGGGCTGTTCGACCTGCCGTACGAGATCGAGCACGAGCACATCGCGCATGTGGCGGTGGATTTGCCGATCCCGGTGGGGTTCTGGCGCAGCGTGGGGCACTCGTATAACGGGTTCTTCATGGAGGGCTTCCTCAATGACGTGGCGGCTGCCGCCAAGCTGGATCCGCTGGCGATGCGGCGCGACCTGCTGAAGGCGCATCCGCGTGAGTTGAAGGTGCTCGACACGGCTGCGCAGGCCGCGGGCTGGGGGCAGCCGCTGCCGCCTGCCGCCGATGGCGCACCGCGTGCACGCGGCATTGCGCTGCACCCGAGCTTCGGCTCGGTGGTGGCGCAGGTGGTGGAGGTGTCGTTGAAGGATGGCAAACCGCGTGTGCACCGCGTTGTGTGTGCGGTGGATTGCGGTACGGTCATCAACCCAGGCATCGTCGCGCAGCAGATGGAAAGCGCGGTGATCTTTGGCCTGACGGCGGCGCTGTACGGGAAGATCGACATCAAGGACGGGCAGGTCGTGCAATCGAACTTCCCTGACTACCCAGCACTCAAGATGGCCGAGGCGCCCGTCATTGAAACGCACATTGTGCCGAGCACGGCAGAGCCGACCGGTGTGGGTGAGATTGGCGTGCCGCCGATTGCGCCCGCGGTGGCACATGCCGTGGCGCAGTTGACCGGCAAGCCGGTGCGGCAGTTGCCGATGGCGTAGTGACGCAGCTGCGTTGAAAAGAAAGAGCCGCAGGCTCAAAACCTGCGGTTTTTTCTTTGAGGTGGAGACGGACTCAGGCGACGTCCGGAAACACCGGCTCGCCCAGGTTCAGCATCAACCGGTTCGCCCACGCGAAGATCGCCACGGCGTGGATCAGGTCGAGGATTTCCGCATCTGTCAGCCCAGCGGCCTTGAGCGGCTGCAGGTCTTCGGCACGTATGTCACCGGGGCGCAGTGTCAGGTCGATGGAGAACAGTGCGATGGCCCGTTCACGCGCATTGGTGCCGGCGGTGTGTGGGTCTTCGAAGACCTGTTTGATCACGTCGTTGCGCTTGGCAAGCTGCTCGAAGCGCTGCGCGTGCACCGATGCGCAGTACACGCAGCCGTTCACGCGCGATACCACCGCGCTGGCGAGTTCGCGCTCCGCGCGAGACAGGCCGCCTGGTGCGTACATGATCGCGTTGAATGCTGCCGAGCGCTGGCGCAGGATCTCCGGCTGATGAACGAGGAAGCGGTAGTAGTCCGACGTCTTCGCCTTGGGGTGGCTCTCTTCCAGCACGGCGATCTGCTCGGGCGTGGCGCGGTCAAGGTCCACCACATCGAGCCATGCCTGCCATTCCAGCGATTCGTTGGTGAAGCCGTGGGCGCGGATGATCTCGGTCATGCTGCAGTCTCCGTGGAAGTTGCGGATGCATGGGGGCCGACGGCTGCGTCCAGCGCACGCAGGCCGGCGACCAGCCGCGTCTGGTACGAGAGGAAGGCAATCAGCTGCGCGAGGGTGACGACATCCGTCGTGGCAAGCCCGGCGGCGGGCAGCTTCTGCAATGCTTCGCGATCTCCTTCGATGGGGCGCTCGATGAGGGTGCGCGTGAAGGTGAGGATGGCGTGCAAACGCGGATCTGTCAGCGCTTCCACTTCACCGTGGTCGACCGCCTGCAATGCAGTGGCATCGACCTGCGTTTCTGCCAGCCGCGCGCGGTAATGCTCGGCCAGTTCAGGGGCAGGCGTCAGACGGCAAGCATAGAGCGCCACCAGCAGGCGTTCACCAAGCGTGAGGCCGGGCAGAGCGGGGTCGAACAGGGCGTCGTAGCTGCCTTGTGTGGCGGTCGCCACCTTTTCGCGGGCGTGACGCAGCGCGTGCGTGGCGCCGCCGTCGTCCAGGCCGGCAACCTGATCGACAACATCTTGAGCGGGCGTGAAATCCATCGTTGAAAGGCTCCGAGAATCGGGTACGGAGGCGCCGCGCGCAGCCACCGCGCTGGCGAGAAAACGTCGTACAGCGGCCCACGACTGCGCGTCGGCACGTGCGTTGGCGCGCGGTTCGCCGCCGCCGGTACTGATGCGACCCGACACCGGGTGTGCGTAGACGAGCTGTGTGGTCGGCACGTACGGGAAGACGATGGCGTGGCCGGCGCCTTCGTAGTCGAAATGCTCGACGGGGTAGGGGTGGCGTACCTCGGCCAGCTTGGCGGTGACCATGCGCGAGTAATCGCCTGAGGGCCAGGAGCCGTCGTCGGTGGCCGAGAGCAGCAGCACCGGCCCACGCGCGCGTTCGATGCGGATGCGTGCACGGGCGACGGCATCCATATCCTGCAGCGCGGTGCGGATGGCGCGCTCATGCCGGTGCGGCGCCGGGCCTTCATCGAATGGTGCCCACGTAGCGGTACGGTTGCCCTCCCACAGGTGTGGCAGCGGCTGGCCGCGGTACAGCCACGTCGGGCCTTCACGGCCGATGGCGGGGTCGGCGGCATTCTGTGCGCTGTGCACGACTGCACCCGGCACGTAGCCGATCACGGCGGACACGGCCTCAGGAAACGTCGCACCCAGCAGCAATGCCAGTTCACCGCCGCGCGATTGACCGCTCACCGCCACAAAGTCGTGCAGCGGCTCGACGCGCTTGCGCAGCCATGCGAGTGCACGCTCGAAGTACTCCAACGGCGTGTTGGAGATGTAGTCCGACAGCCCCGGCGCCTTGAAGTAGGCCAGCGCAAACGCCGCATAACCGTGCGAGGCGTACAGCGCCGCGCGCGGCTCGTTGATACCGCCGCCCGAGCCATTGAGGATCAGCACCGCCGGGCGCGGGCCGGGGTGGGCATAGGCGTCCGGCAAGTAGAGCGTGCCGACCAGGCCCTCATCATTGTCCGATGCGCGCACCTCGTGGCGGGTCACGCCGGGTGCTGCCAGTCGCTGCACGAAACGCGCGTGGATCGACTCGCCGCCGGCGGTGGCCGTGAGCGTGGTCGTCAGCGGCGCGGTCACTGGTTGCGGGAAGACCTCGCGCGCCTTGCCGTCTTCCGGGCGCTGGCTCCAGATCAGGCCCATGGCGCTGATGCCTGTGTAATCGCCAGAGACCGGCGCATCGCGGGTCAGGTCGACGGTGCCTTGCGCGTCAGCGACGAAAGCAGCGCGGCTGTGCCACAGGACGCCGTTGCCACGACGCGTTTGCGCGACGATGCCGACTTGCGCGCCGGGCGCCAACCCCGTCACGACAATGCGGCGCTGCACGTCGATCAGGTCATCCGCCGGCGTGACATTGAGCACGAACGTTGCCATGGCGCGCTTACTTGCCGTCCTTGGTAACCATCTGCGCGGCTGTGCGGTCGCTGGTCATCGGGGTCACCTTCAGGCCCTTCTTGGCAGCCCATACGTTCTGGTAGTGGTACAGGGGCAGCACGCCCACATCGTCCGACACGAGCTTGACCGAATGGCGCAGGATGGCCGCGCGCTTCTCGACGTTGAATTCCTCGGTGGAGGCGTTCAGCGCGTTGTCCACGGCCGCGTTGCTGTAGTGGCCCCAGTTGGATGCACCCAGGCCCTTCTTGGTGTCGACGGTGGCCAGTACGTTGACCAGCGCGTAGCTCGCCTCGCCGGTGCCGTTGCCCCACGCCAGCATGCTCATCGCGTAGTCATTCTTGTTGGCGCGGCCCGAGTAGACCGACCAGGGCACCACCTCCACCTTGGTCTTCACGCCGATGCGCGACCAGAACTGTGCCACCGCTTGCGCCGTTTCCGGGCCTTGCGGGTAGCGATCGTTCGGCACATGCATGGTCAGGTTGAAGCCCTGCGGAAACCCTGCGTCGGCCAGCAGTTTCTTCGCTTGCGCCGGGTCGTAGGCAATGTTCTTCACGTCGGGGTTGTAGCCGTACGTGTCGGCAGGCATCCACTGGTTGGCGACAGTGGCTGCGCCTTGCAGGATGCGGTCGACGATGGCCTTGCGGTCAACCGCCAGCGACAGCGCCTGGCGCACGCGCACGTCCAGCAGCGGATTGTTGGCGAGCGGCTTGCCGTCGTTGCCCGTGATGTATTCGTTCGGGCCCTTGCGGAAGCTCGGCTGCAGCAGCATCACGCGCAGGCCGGGGTAGGCGAACACCTTCACGTTGGGCGACTGGCGCAGACGTGCGAGGTCGGCCACCGACACCTTGTCGATCACGTCCACCTCGCCCGAGAGCAGGTTGGCCGTGCGCGCGGCGGCGTTGTTGATGTAGCGGTAGTTGACCTTCTCCCAGATCTGCTTGCCACCCCAGTAGCTGTCATTGCGCGCCATGACCACGCGGTCGCCCGGCACATACGAGACGAACTTGTACGGGCCGGTGCCCACGACGGCGCGGCCAGCGTTGTAGTCCTCAGTGGCGGATTTTTCTCCCACGTGCTTGCTGACGATGTGCACGGAGGCGAGGTTCAGCGGCAGGTCCGGGTTCGGGATGTTCGTCTTGATGATGAGCGTGAGCGGGTCTTTGGCCGTGACCGATTCCACCGTGCGCAGATAGCCCGCGAAGGTCGCCACGCTGCCCGGCACGCTGCGCGCGCGCTGGTACGAGAAGATGACGTCATCGGCCGTGAAAGGCTGGCCGTCGTGCCATTTCACGCCGGGGCGCAGCTTGAATTCCCACGTCTTCGGGTCCAGCGTCTTCCACGACAGCGCCAGGCCGGGTTGCAGCTTGTTCCACTTGTTCTCGACCAGCAGGTCCCAGAAGTGCACGTCGACAGAGCGGTCGCCGGCATGGTTGTTCAGCTGCGGGTCGAGCGACGACAGCGGATCGGCAAAGCCGATGCTGAGTGTCTGTGCGCCGGCAGCACCAGCAGCGGCAAACAGGGCAACGGCAAGCGACGAGGCTAGGAGGCGTTTCACGGTTGTTCCCTTTGTAGTTGTTTGGTTGGCTTATTGAAGATCGTTCAGATCGCGTCGTTCAAATGACAGGCGCTGATGTGGTTGACCGCAATGCCGCGCAGGGTTGGGGCTTCGGTCTTGCAGCGAGGCATGGCGTGCGGACAGCGCGGGTGGAAATGGCAGCCGGTGGGCGGGTTCAACGGGCTGGGCATCTCGCCCTGAATGGCCGTGAAGGTCTTGTGCCGTGCAGACAGGCGCGGGATCTCCGCCAGCAGTGTCTGCGTGTAAGGATGGTTCGGGCGGCGGAAGACTTCCTCTGCCGGCGCCGATTCCACCACGCGGCCCAGGTACATGATCACCACGCGATCTGACAGGTGCTCCACTACCCCCAGGTCGTGGCTGATGAACAGGTACGTCAGGTTGAGCTGTTCACGCAGGTCCATGAACAGGTTCAGGATCTGCGCCTGGATGGACACGTCCAGCGCCGCCACTGCCTCGTCGCAGACAAGCATCGACGGCTGCACTGCCAGCGCCCGCGCAATGCCGATGCGCTGCCGCTGACCTCCGCTGAACTGGTGCGGGTAGCGGTCGCGCAGGGCGGGGTCGAGGCCCGCACGCTGCATCTGCGCGGCCACGTAATCGGCAAAACCGGCGCGGTCGGTCAGACCGTGTACACGGGCCGCCTCGCCGATGATCTCTTCCACGCGCAGGCGCGGGTTGAGGCTGGCGTATGGGTCCTGGAAGATCATCTGGATCTTCAGTCGGGCATCGCGCGCTTCATCGGCTGAGAGCGTGTTGACTGACTTTCCATCCACGCGCACCTCGCCGTCGGACGGCGGCATCAGCCCTGCGGCGATGCGGCCGAGCGTGGATTTTCCGCAGCCTGATTCGCCAACAAGGCCGACGACTTCACCCGGTTGGATTGCCAGGTCGATGCCGTCGACGGCGCGCACCACGGCGGGCGGTTTCGCGAGCCCCAGACGCTGCAGAATGCTGTCAACAGGGCCGATTTTCCGATCGCCAAAGCGCTTGCCGACTTGCTTGAGTTCTACCAGCGGCGTGCTCATGCCACCTCCCGCGTGGCGGTCGGCAGTGTGCCGGGGTGGAAGCAGCGGACAAGACGTGCGGCGTTCGGCTGTGTCGTCTCCGGGCGGACGTTGCATGCCTCGGAGGCACGCGGGCACCGCGCTGCAAACGCGCAGCCGGCCGGCAGTGACAGCAGGTTCGGCGTCATGCCCGGAATCTGGCGTAGCCGCTGGCCACGGCGGTTTTCGCTCGGCAGGCTGTCAATCAGGCCCATGGTGTAGGGGTGCAGCGGTGCATCGAGCACGGCATCCACTGGGCCGTGCTCGACGATGCGGCCGGCGTACATCACGGCCACCTCATCGGCCAGGCCGGCCACGACGGACAGGTCGTGCGTGATCCAGATCAGCGCAGTGCCATGCTGGCGTGCGAGCTTCTGTACTTCGGACAGAATCTGCGCCTGGATGGTCACGTCCAGTGCGGTGGTCGGCTCATCGGCAATGATCAGGTCGGGTCGATGCAGCATCGCAATGGCAATCGCCACACGCTGCCGCATACCGCCCGAGAGCTGATGCGGATACGCGCGCAGCCGTTCTTCGGGGCTGGGAATGCCCATCAGCCCCAGCGTGTCGCGGGCGTGCTCGTGAGCCTGTGCGTAGCTCATGCTGCTGTGCGCGCGCACGGCCTCGATCATCTGGGCATCGATGCGCAGCACGGGGTTGAGCGTCATCATCGGGTCTTGAAAGACCATGGCGATGCGGTTGCCCTGCAGCTTGCGCAGTTCACGCGGAGCCAGCTTGGTGAGGTCGCGCCCCTGGTAGAGAATCTCGCCACTGACGACGCGGCCGGGTGGGTCAACCAGACCCATGATCGAGAAGCCAGTGACCGACTTGCCAGAGCCCGACTCGCCCACGAGCCCCAGGATGCGTCCGCGTGCCAATGAAAACGACACATCGTCCACCGCAGGCAGTACGCCGTCGCGTGTGAAGAAATGCGTGCGCAGGTTGCGGACTTCCAACGTCAATGGATTGGAACTTGCGGACACGCTCATCGTTGTGTCCTCGGGTTCAGCACTTCGCGTAGGCGGTCGCCCACCAGGTTGATAGCGACCAGCGCCAGCAGCAGTGCAATGCCCGGATAGAAACTGATCCAGTACTGACCAGACAACATGTATTGGTATCCGTTGGCAATCAGGAGCCCCAGGGATGGCTCGGTAATCGGTACGCCCAGGCCCAGGAAGGAGAGGGTGGCTTCCAGCGTGATCGCACGCGCCACCTGCAGCGTGCCCACGACGATCAGCGGCGGCAGGCAGTTCGGCAGGATGTGCTTGAGTGCAATGCGCCAGCTGGGCAGGGCGAGCGAGCGTGCGGCTTCCACGTATTCGCGGCGGCGCTCGACCAGCGCTTGCCCGCGCACCGTGCGCGCGTAGTACGCCCACTCCAGCAGCACCAGCGTCAGCACCACGTTGCTGATGCTCTTGCCGAGGTAGGCCAGGATCATCATCGCCACCAGCACGGACGGAAACGACAGCAGCAGATCGACCGTGCGCATGATGAAGTTGTCGACCTTGCCACCGGCGTAGGCGGCAATCAGCCCGAGCAACGTGCCGATCACGGCGGCGACGGCTGCCGAGCCGATCCCTACACCCAGGCTGATGCGCAGACCGTAGAGGATGCCGGAGTAAAGATCGCGTCCTTGGCCGTCCGTGCCGAGCCAGTACGTAAACGTGCCCAGACCGTTGGGCGAACCCGGCGGCAGTCGCGAGTCCAGCACGTCGAGCTGCATCAGGTCATACGGGTTTTGCGGCGTGATCCACGGTGCGGCCAGCGCAGCGGCGATCAACAGCACGACAACGACCAGCCCGAAGATGGCGGATTTGGATGCGAGAAAATCCGCTGCCACACGCCGCCAGGGGGACTGCTTGCGCGGCGCCGGAGCGGTCGGCGCGGCAGTCGCCACTGTGGTTTGCGAAGACGCGTTCATGCGGCCTCCGCGTTATCTGCTGCGCGCACGCGCGGGTCCAGCATGCGGTACAGGATGTCGACGATCAGGTTGAGCGACACGAACAGGCACACCACAACGATGAGGTAGGAAACGATAACGGGGCGATCCAGCGAGTTGATGCTGTCTAGAATCAGCTTGCCCGCGCCGGGCCAGGCGAAGATGCTCTCCGTGACAACGGCAAAGGCGATGGTCGAGCCCAGCTCCAGGCCGAGCACCGTCACCAGCGGGATCAACGTATTGCGCAGCACGTGCGCCAGCACCACGCGTAGCGGCGACAGGCCCTTGGCGCGTGCGAACTTCACGAAGTCCATCGGCAGCACCTCGCGCACGCCGGCTGAAGTCAGCCGCAACACCAGCGAGAGCTTGAACAGCGATAAGTTGATGGCGGGTAACAGCAGGTGGCGCAGGCCATCGGCCGTGAGCCACGACCACTCGACGCCGAACAGGCGGGCAGTCTCGCCACGCCCGCTGGCGGGCAGCCAACCGAGGCTTACGCTGAAGGCCATGATGAGCATCAGGCCCACCCAGAAGGTCGGCAGCGAGAAGCCCACCACGCTGCCCGTCATGAGCAGACGCGACACCGGATGATTCGGGTACAGCCCTGCGAACAGCCCCAGTGGCACGCCGATCACCACCGCGATGATGAGCGCCGCAAACGCCAGCTCCAGCGTGGCTGGCAGACGCTGCAGGATCAGCTGGATGGCGGGTTCGTTATAGACGAAGCTCTTGCCGAGGTTGCCGTGCACAGCACCGTTCAGGAAGCTCAGGTACTGCTGCCACAGCGGCTTGTCCAGGCCGAGTTCGGCAATGATGCGTGCGCGGTCGATCTGGTCCACGTCCTGACCGATCAGGATGTCGACCGGGTTGCCGATGGCGTGCAGTCCAACAAAAACGATCACCGTCATCACCAGCACGACCAGCAGCGCCTGGCCGATACGTCCTACTAGCCAACCGAGCCAACCCGTCATCGCGCGACCTCCTTGCGCGGTGCGTTCTGCACGGGCTCGGGCGGCGCTGCAGGCGTCCATTCATCACCGAAAATTTCCGGCTCGGCATAGGCCTGAATGGCGGCGTAATGCGCGTCGATGTCTTCTTGATACAGCAGGCCTGCAATGCCTTGCGCCAAGCGTTTCGCGCCTTCACTGATGGCGGGGATGTCGCCCGACACACTGCCGTGCGTGAGGGATGCCGGATAGCAGAAGCAATGTATGCGCGACAGACCGGGCAGCGAGCCAGGCACCTTCTCGCGAAATTCAAATGCGGCGCCGAGATCGGGGGAGTCGCTCAGCTCTGTGTCTTCCTCGCCGGGGCGCGGAGTGTAACGGTCGCGCCATTGGCGGATATGCGGCGCCAGCTGGCTGAATTCGGGGCGCGAGGTCCAGTCGGTGCGAAAGCCTGTCGAGAAGATCAGGAAGTCCAGATGGAACACGCCTTTAGGTGTGGCCACGTGCAGCACGCCGTCGTGCTCGTCCACGCCCAGAATGGCGCAGCCGAGGTTGAAGCGTGCATTGGCGTGGCGCGACACGCGCAGCGTGCTGCCACGCGGCGGCGGAACCTGTTCAACGTTGATGTAATGACGGATGCGCCATTTCCATGCGTCGGGCAGATGCAGGTGGCCGTGCACGAGCCCGGGGCTGCCGGCGCCCTTGCCCTTGTTGACGCGGGGCAGGTCGGAGCGGCGGATGAGCAGATCGACGCTCGCGGCGCCCGCTTCCAGCGCCGTCGCTGCCGAGTCCATCGCCGACGCGCCCGCGCCGATCACGCCAACGCGCTTGCCGGCCAAGGTGCCGTAGTCCATCTCATCTGACGAATGCGCCCACCAGCGGCGCGGCAGGCGACGTGCAAAGTCCGGCACGGTCGGGCCACCCAGGCCGTCGCGTCCGGTGGCCAGCACCACGCGGCGCGCGTACACGCGTTGCGTTGGCTGGCCCGGCACGTCGATCACAAGTTCGACGGCGCCATCCTTGCGTGGGTGAATCGCCTTCACGTGGTGCTCATTGCGTACATCAATCTGCAGCACATGGCGGTACCAGCGCAGGTAGTCCATCCATTGCAGGCGCGGGATCTTGTCGAGCACTTCCCACGCATCGGTACCGAACTGTGCCTCGAACCACGCGCGGAAGGTCAGCGCGGGCAGGCCCAGCGCAGGGCCCGTCAACTGCTTGGGAGAGCGCAGGGTTTCCATGCGTGCGGTGGTTGCCCACGGGCCTTCGAAGCCAACGGGCGAGCGGTCGAACACCACGGCCCCGATGCCCAGATGCTTGAGCGATGTTGCAGCCGCCAGGCCAGCCATGCCGCCGCCAATGACGGCCACGTCCAGCACGGGTTGGCCGTTCAGTTCATGCGGTAGCGTCCACGCCTTGGCGGGGAGTTCCAGCCAGGCAAGGTCCTGGCGCAACCGGGCTTCCAGTGCCTTCAGTCCGGTGGGCCCGGTTGCTTGCGGTGCGTTGTCTTGTTGTACGGCGGTCATGCGGACGCGTCTTCTGTTTCGTTGGTGGGTTCGCCGTACAGCACTTGCAGCATGCTGGCGTGGCGTGCCGGGTCGTGCAGCTTGCAGTCAGGCAGCAGTCGTTGCGCAGCGCGGGAGAGGGCGTCGATCAGCGCGGTTACGGCGGCTGATGGCCGCTTGGCCTCGGGTGTGATCACGCCAAAGAAAAAGGGGATGTCGGCATCGATTGGGCGCACGGTCACGCCATCAATCGGCACGCCGTATGCCGTGACGGGCTCCAGCAGCGCCACGCCCAGGCCGGCACGCACGGCGGTCAGCGCGTTGAATGAGGCGTTGGTTTCTATTAATTCGGTTGGCGTGACGCCGGCTTGCGCGAGTGCCTGATCCAGGCGACGGCGCAGGCGATACGGGTTGTGCATCGTCACGATGCGCCGTCCAGCGCAATCGGACAGTGTCACGCGTGAGGCGGCGGCCAGCGGGTCACTTTGCTGCACCGCAGCCACGCATGCCGATTCGCCAATCCAATGCACCGTCACGCCGCGATGCTCCAACGGCAGGCTGCTGATGCCGAGATCTGCCGCGCCAGTCAGCACGGCATGCACGACCTGCTCGGGCGAGGCGCTGCGAATCTGCACGTGCTGGGCCAACTCGGGGTGATCGGCGAGCGCCGCGGGCAGCAGCCCGGCCGCCAGTGCGGAAGTGGCTGCCAGCCGCAGCGGGCGCGCCTCGCCGCGCGCGATCTCTTCTGCGCGCGTGCGGATTTGCCGCAAGCTGATCAGCGTGTGTTCGACGTCTTCATAGAGCAGGAAGCCCTGCTCAGTGGGCGAGACGCGCGGCCCTGCACGCGTGAACAGGGCATAGCCGATTTCGGCTTCGAGGTCTTGAATGAGCCGGCTGATGGCGGGCTGCGAACGGCCCAGCAGTTTGCCTGCCGCAGTGACGCTGCCGGTCGACATGACGGCAGCAAACGCTTCGAGTTGTCGGAGTTCCATCAGCCTGATTGATCCCAGTCATGCATGTGGTTCATGCATTCTGGTAGAGGCAGTATGCGAATTCCAAATAGTATTTTCTTATGTACTCATGCGTTTTACGCAGGCAACCGCTATGCCCAGCGGTGAAGCGGCGGGGTTGGGTCGGAATTATCAAAAAAACCGCCGTACGAGACGGCGGTTCTTGCAGCGGGCAGTGTACGTAGATCAGTTGGTCTGCTTGGTGATCTTCGTGCCTTCGACCGATGCGCCGGCCATCAGGCCTGCGTTGGTCAGGTTGAAGCCGATGATCGGCTGTTGCACGGTATTGGTATCGATCGCGCCGTTGGCACCGATCTTGGCCAGTGCCACGGTGGCGTCCACGCCGGCCGTCCAACCTTGGCTGTTCTGGAATTTCTGCAGCGCTTCGTCCGTCATGAAGAGGATGATGAGCGCGCGCGACTGGGCACCTGCCTGGAAGCCCACCGAAGCGGAGGCGATGTTGTAGTAGCCCAGCGGTTTGCCACCGCCGGTGCGCAGCACGCCTTCGCCGTACTGTCCGCCGACCACGAAGCCGGCATTGAGCACCGACGGGAACACCAGCACGCCCTTGGCGCGCCCAACGAGTTCACGCGAGCCATTGGCCGTCGTGTACAGGCGCGAGAGCACGGAATCGGCCTGCGAGTTGGTGGTGGCGTGCTTGTTGGTCGACGTCATGACGTCGGAGCCCTCAGCATTCGGGCTGGTGGTGGTACAGGCTGCGATCTGGGTGCCAAGCAACGCGATAGCAGCAAGCGTGGCGGCAGTACGACGGCTGATGAGGTTTTTATTCATGGCGATCGGTCTCAGTGTTGTGGAAAGGGGGCCAAAAGGAGCAAACGCGCCCTGTGTAACGAGCTGACGTGGGCCCCGAACTTGTCGGCCAAGGGTGTCAATCTTCTGGCAGCAAGCGGCGTGCCCGCCATATCAGATGAACGCCTGAGCGCTCAGTTCCTGACATTAGGCGAGATTTGTGGCTGACGTAGCGCTTTTTCACACGGGTTTGTGTAAAAGCGAAAGAACGCCATGTCGCTTGCATGTTTTGCAAGCGCAATAAAAAACCGGCGCGAGGCCGGTTTCTGGTGCGGTGCAATAGCCGAAGGTCAGATCCAGACGATGAGCCCAACCACGCCGATGATCAGACCGAATTTCACCACGTAGTAGACCTTACGGTTCCATGCCTTGAAGCGGCGGCGATACTGGCCCATCAGCCAGACATAGCGGAACAGCTTGTTGATGCCGCCGGTCTGGTCGCCCTCATCGTTGGGCGAGCTAGCGGCCGTCATCACCTTGCGGCCGAGCCACTTGTTGATACGCTGCGCCCAGCCGAATTTCATCGGGCGTTCGATATCACAGAAGAGGATCAGGCGATCCTTGTCGGAGCCGTTCTGCGCCCAGTGCAGGTAGGTCTCGTCGAAGACCACGCCTTCGCCGTCGCGCCAGCTGTGGCGCTCGCCATCGACTTCGATAAAGCAGCGGTCATCGTTCGGCGTGGCCAGGCCCAGGTGGTAGCGCAGCGAGCCGGCAAACGGGTCTCGGTGCGGGTTGAGCTTGCCGCCCGGCGGCAGCTCGGCAAACATCGCAGCCTTCACGCTGGGCAATTCACGCAACAGTGCCACGGTCTTTGGGCAAAGCTGCTCGGCTGACGGATGGCTCGCTTCGTACCACTTCAGGTAGAAACGCTTCCAGCCATTCTTGAAGAAGGAGTTGAAGCCTGCGTCGTCGTTCTTCTCGGCCGCCTTGATCTTGCTAAGGTTGACCAGCGCCAGGCCTTCGTCACGAATCTGTGGCCACGCGGCCTGCAATTTTTCCAGATCCGGAAAGCGTTCGACCGGCACATAGGCCGTCTGCGGCACGCCCGAGAACGCATACATGAAGCAGTTGACCGGCGCGACAACGGCGGAGTGGTCGAACATCTGGCGCCAGAACTTCAGGCGCACCTTGCCGCGAAAGTGCACGTACAGGATGGAGCCCAGGTAGAGGGCAACGAGAATCCACTTGATCAAGGCGACTTCCTTGCCGCGCAAAGGCGGTCAGCAAATGAGAGGGCGCAGGGCAGGGGGACACGCTGCGCGTAATTTCGTATTTTAACCGTGGAGCAGTATTGCGGCGTTGATGTAAGCCAACAGGCGTGGCCGGGTTGATTGCGCTTTGTGACAGCCCAGTGCGATTTTGTCGGCGCAAATGTGATCTTTTGTCGCGTTGTGCGCTATGCGCCTTACAATCGGATTTTTCGCCTCGGTGGATTTTTAACTGCGGGCGGCAACCGGAGGGGACCATGGACGCGAAAAAACTTGCCGAATCGCCCAACCCATTGGCTAACGAGCCGTCGACTATCGGTTTGCTGCAAGCGAGCACTGAATCATTGGACGCCTCCATCCGCCGCGCACAGGAAGCCCTGAGTGCCGTATCGGCCCGGCTCGCACGCCAGGGCGTGACCGTCAGCCCGCCCGCAGATCGTTTTGTCGAAACTGATGTCATGTCGCCAGCTGAGGCGCGTGCTCTGGCCGAACGTTGCATTGCCGGGGCCGAGTCCGATGCCGCCAGCATGGCGCGAGCCTTCTCGGCGCTGCTGATGCAGGTGGATGCGTTGGAGGCCGATCACGCAGGCCGTCGCCGCGTGCTGCGGCAGTGGATGGTGAGTCAGCTCACCTACAAGATGCTCTATCTGCACCACAGCGGACAGGATCCGATGGTGCCGCCGCGCGCGTTGCGGGCGCAGAAAGAGCGCGTGAAGGCGCAGGTGTCTGCGCTGCTCGACGCCGGGCGCTCTTATGCCGATGTGCGCTTGACCGACCTGCGCTTCGACGGTGACAGCGCAGGCCAGGCAAGCTAGGCGGATTACTCCTCGTCGTCTTCCTCGGAATCGAGGAAATCGCGTCGGGTCAGCCAGTCGGCGATGGCTTCGTCGCAGGCATTCTTCAGCTTGGCCTTGTTGTCCACCTTGTCGAACAGCGTGAAGTTCATCAGCGCCAGGCCCAAGTCAGTGATGTAAAACATGCGCTTGGGGTTTTCGAAGTGGACGATGCGGCCGTCGATATCCCCATCGTCTTCCGGCGCGGCGGGCATGTCTTCGAGTTCCACCACGCGGCACGTGAAGCGCGGCGAACGCGTGTGCGTGAGGTATTCGAATTCATCGTGCGACACTTCGCCGGACGGTGTGACGGCAATGGCGAACCCCCAGATAAAGCGCGGGGTCGGCAGATCCGACAGCTCGTCGATTTCATCCATCCTTGTTTCTCCAATCTAATGATGGCTTCTACTAACGCTGCATTATCGCGCATGAACAGCACATTCGGGCACGGCGCAGAAAGCACAATGCCGTGCTGCCTTGTACGGTGATCGTATGACTGACCCGCGTGTTCATCAGGTCGTTGACGGCTTGGCGGCCCGCAGCGCCTTTGACGCTGCAGCTTTGGTGCCCTGGATTGTTGCAGGGCAGCGCGTCGGCTGGCTGGACGCCAAGCGCGCCGCGCTGCTTGGGCGCTGGCCGCAGTGGTTCGAGGTGTCGGCCGGGCGGGTCGATTTGCGCAACACCCTTGCCACCGAGGGCGAGCGTACGGCC
Organism: Ralstonia sp. ASV6; assembly: GCF_016429285.1. Classification (GTDB taxonomy): domain Bacteria; phylum Pseudomonadota; class Gammaproteobacteria; order Burkholderiales; family Burkholderiaceae; genus Ralstonia; species Ralstonia flaminis. Next base: position 24,201 of record NZ_JAELUI010000008.1, on the reverse strand, counting down.
GCCTTGGCCGAGGTGATTGAGCGTTTGGCCGAGGGGGGGCATGTACGCGGGTGGCGCGACGAGCAATTCGTCGTCAACACCGGCTGGGGCACGCCTGTACTGGCGCTGATCGAACGCGCGGCCGCACGCTTTTTCGGCATCCGCACCTACGCCGCCCACATGAACGGCTTGATCGAGGGGGGGGGTGACGCAGGGCCGATGCTCTGGCTGGCCCGCCGTGCCAACACCAAGCCGATCGACCCCGGTATGTGGGACAACCTCGTCGCCGGCGGCATCGGCCATGGGTTCGACGCGCGCGGCGCGCTGGAGAAAGAATGCTGGGAAGAGGCGGGCATCGGCGCCGATCTGGCAGCCGGGCTGATGCCGCGCGGCACGATCGACGTCCTGCGTGCCGTGCCCGAGGGCATCCAGAACGAGACCCTATTTGCCTTTGACCTGACGCTGCCTGCAAGCTTCACCCCTGCCAACCAAGACGGCGAGGTCGCCGGCCACCTGCGCGCCAGCCCTGACGCGGCGCTTGATATCATGGCGGATTGCGCGATGACGGTGGACGCCACGCTCGTCACCCTTGGCGCCTTGGCGCGCTTGATTCCGTCCGTGGTGCTGCAACGGTTCGCGCCTGACAACAATACGTAAAACGCTTCATGAGTCACTCCGGTTTCATCCTCACCCTGTCCTGCCCGGACCAGCCCGGCATCGTTCATGCCGTGTCCGGCCTGCTGTTCGAGCAGGGCTGCAATATTCTCGATTCCGACCAGTACGGCGACGAGTTCACCAACCGCTTCTTCATGCGCGTGCATTTCGTGCCGCAGGGCCAGCCGCTGGACCTGCAGACGCTGCGCGACCGCTTTGCACCTATCGGCGAACGGTTTTCGATGCAATGGGGCATGTTCGACGCCGCGATCAAGCCGCGCGTGATGATTCTCGTCTCGAAGATCGGCCACTGTTTGAACGACCTGCTGTTCCGCGCCCGCGCCGGCCAACTGCCGATCGAGATTGCCGCCATCGTTTCGAACCATCGCGATTTCTATCAACTGGCTGCGTCGTACGACGTGCCGTTCATGCACTTGCCGCTGCTGCAGGCGACTGACGCACAAAAGGCCCAGCAGGAAGCCCGCATCTGGGAAATTGCCCAGGAGCAGCAGATCGACCTGGTCGTGCTCGCGCGCTACATGCAGATCCTCTCGGACGACCTGTGCCGCAAGCTGGAAGGCCGTGCCATCAACATCCACCACTCGTTCCTGCCGAGCTTCAAGGGCGCCAAGCCGTACTACCAGGCACATGAGCGCGGCGTGAAGCTAATCGGCGCGACGGCCCACTATGTGACAGCCGATCTGGACGAAGGTCCGATCATCGAGCAGGAGATCGAGCGCGTGGACCACAGCATGGACCCGGAGCAGCTCACCGCCGTTGGCCGCGACGTGGAATGCGTGGCGCTCGCTCGCGCCGTGAAGTGGCATGCCGAGCATCGCATCCTGCTCAACGGCCACAAGACCGTCGTCTTCAAGTAACGGGTAGGTGGGCGTATGACACGACAGATCATCCTCGATACCGAAACCACGGGCCTGAACGCCGCCACTGGCGACCGCGTGATCGAAATCGGCTGTGTGGAGATGGTCAACCGCCGGCTGACCGGCCGCAATCTGCACTTCTACATCAACCCTGAGCGTGAAATCGACGCGGGCGCGATGGCGGTGCACGGCATCACCAACGAGTTCGTGGCCGACAAGCCCAAGTTTGCGGAAATCGTCGACGAGATCCGCGACTACGTGCAGGGTGCCGAGGCGATCATCCACAACGCCCCGTTCGACTTGGGCTTCCTGGACATGGAATTCCAGCGCCTGGGTCTGCCGACCTTCCGCGAGCATCTGTCGGGGCATATCGATACCTTGCGCGAGGCGCGCCAGATGTTTCCGGGCAAGCGCAACTCGCTGGATGCGCTGTGCGACCGGCTGGGCGTGAGCAACGCGCACCGTACGCTGCACGGCGCCTTGCTGGATGCGGAGCTGCTGGCCGAGGTCTACCTGGCCATGACGCGGGGCCAGAATACCCTGGTGATCGACATGCTGGACGGCGGCGAGAGCGCTTCGGCAGAGGCCGCCACCATCGATCTGAGCGCGCTTGAACTGCCAGTGCTGCAGGCCACCGAGGCGGAAGCCGCGGCCCATGCCGGCGTGCTCAAGGAGATCGACAAAGCCAGCGGCGGCAAGACCGTCTGGACACGGGAGGCGCAGGAAGCCGCGCCTCCGGCGGCTTGATGCAAAGTCGAAGCAAAAAAGTGCGGCCGGGGGCTTTACACGGGCATAGCTTTTCGCCATAATCTTGTTTTCGCCGCATCCCGGCAGCAGTTTTCGGGTGGTTAGCTCAGCGGTAGAGCACTGCCTTCACACGGCAGGGGTCACAGGTTCAATCCCTGTACCACCCACCAAATTCGCGAGCAATCGCAAAAAAAAGGCCCTCTGGCAATCGCCGAGGGCCTTTTTTCTTTGCCATCTTCGTTATTCGCTCCCGCGCGCTCTGCGGCATCTCCTCTCTGGCGCGAAAAAAAACGACAAACAGCCCGCTTGAATGATGTGGGTGACGCCTGCACCGAATCGAGGCCACTCGCCCTGTTTTGTGCAATTGGCCGTTGCTCAATGGTGGGAAGGTTGCCAGTACAACTGGGATGCCGCCTGGGTTGCTGTGCATGCAACAGCGCAGCAACCATTGTGTGCGGAGGGCCGGGATAACCCCTGCTTCCGTTGGGGCGGTTGGTGGGAACTCATGCAGATCGGTTACGTACAAACATGCGAGCGCACCCGTGGAACTGGGTACGCTTTCTGCTCTACCTGAGCGGACGTGCTGGCGATGTGCGCAGCGGCGACAAATTGCTGCGTATGAATATGCTGATGAGATTGCGAGCCGTTCCGATTTGGCACTGCATTGTGTCGAGCGCTAATGCGATCGCGAGTGGCTGTGCACCGCTCGAGTTGCTCAAGCGTTCTTGTGCTCATCCGCGATTGGTCTACAGTGGAATAAGTACCGCATTCAACGCACGCAAGAACTAGCCTCGTTCCAGCATGACCATGCTGGTGGTGAGGAAGAAATCTACGGGGGAGATATGGATATTTTCCGCCACTACGCTACGCGTTTCGAAGCTCGCAAAGAGGACGAGTACAGCATCCAAGAGTACCTGGATATCTGCAAGAAAGACTCCACCGCTTATGCGACCGCAGCCGAGCGCATGCTTGCTGCAATTGGTCAGCCGGAATTGGTAGACACCCACCACGATCCTCGGCTGTCGCGGTTGTTCTTCAACAAGGTCATCCGCATCTACCCGGCCTTCCGGGAGTTCTACGGCATGGAGGACACGATCGAGCAGATCGTCTCGTTCTTCAAGCATGCCGCGCAGGGCCTGGAGGAACGCAAGCAGATCCTCTATCTGCTCGGGCCACCGGGCGGCGGCAAGTCTTCTCTGGCTGAAAAGCTGAAGGCGCTGATGGAGCAGATTCCCATCTACGCGCTCAAGGGCTCGCCCATTCACGAGTCCCCGCTCGGGCTGTTCTCGCCCGAGGAAGACGGCAAGATCCTAGAGGAAGACTACGGCATCCCAAGGCGCTATCTGAACTCGATTGCCTCGCCGTGGGCCGTCAAGCGGCTGCACGAATTCAACGGCGACATCACGCGGTTCCGCGTGGTGAGGCTGCATCCGTCGGTGCTGTCGCAGATTGCGATCTCCAAGACGGAGCCCGGCGACGAGAACAATCAGGACATTTCATCGCTGGTCGGCAAGGTCGACATCCGCAAGCTGGAGGACTATCCGCAGGACGATCCGGATGCCTACTCGTATTCGGGCGGGCTGTGCCTGGCCAACCGCGGGCTGCTTGAATTCGTGGAGATGTTCAAGGCGCCCATCAAGGTGTTGCACCCGTTGCTGACGGCCACGCAGGAAGGCAACTACAAGGGCACGGAGGGCTTTGGCGCGATTCCGTTTGACGGCGTCATCCTAGCGCACTCGAACGAGGCGGAGTGGCAGAGCTTCAAGTCCGACCGCAACAACGAGGCCTTCCTCGACCGCATCTATATCGTCAAGGTGCCGTACTGCCTGCGCGTGTCGGATGAGGTGAAGATCTACGACAAGCTGCTGCGTAACAGCTCGCTGTCGAACTCGCCTTGCGCGCCGAACACGCTGAAGATGATGGCGCAGTTTGCGGTGCTCACGCGCATCAAGGAGCCGGAGAATTCCAACATCTTCTCCAAGATGCGCGTCTATGACGGCGAGAGCCTCAAGGACGTTGACCCGAAGGCGAAGTCGTATCAGGAGTACCGCGATTTTGCCGGCATTGATGAGGGCATGACCGGGTTGTCGACGCGCTTTGCCTTCAAGGTGCTGTCCAAGGTCTTCAACTTTGATGGGGCGGAGGTTGCCGCCAACCCGGTGCACCTGCTGTACGTGCTCGAACAGCAGATCGAGCGTGAGCAGTTTGCCCCGGAGACCGAATCCAAGCTGATGTCCTACATCAAGGAGTATCTGACTGCGCCTTATGTGGAGTTCATCGGCAAGGAGATTCAGACCGCCTATCTGGAGTCGTATTCGGAATACGGGCAGAACATCTTCGATCGCTACGTGGTGTTTGCCGACCTGTGGATCCAGGATCAGGAGTACCGCGATCCGAACACCGGCGAAATTCTCGATCGCAGCGCCTTGAACGATGAGCTTGAGAAAGTGGAAAAACCGGCGGGCATCTCGAACCCGAAGGATTTCCGCAACGAGATCGTCAACTTCGTGCTGCGCGCGCGGGCCAAGAACGGGGGCAAGAACCCGCTCTGGACCAGCTACGAGAAGCTGCGTGCGGTGATCGAAAAGCGGATGTTCTCGACCACGGAAGACCTGCTGCCGGTGATCTCGTTCAACGCCAAGTCGTCGCACGACGATCGGGCGAAGCATGAGAACTTCGTCAACCGCATGGTGGAAAAGGGCTATACCGAGAAGCAGGTGCGCCTGCTGGTGGAGTGGTATCTGCGCGTACGGAAGTCGTCTTAAGGAGAGGGTGCCAGGCAGACAACTTCCAACCGAGGGCAGGCACATGGGCACGATCATCGATCGGCGGGAGAACGGCGGCGGCAAGAGTACCGTCAACAAGCAGCGCTTCATCAAGCGCTACAAGGAGCAGATCCGTCGCGCGGTGGCCAAGGCGGTGTCCGGCCGGAAGATCATGGACATCGAGCAGAGCGGGCAGGTGTCCATTCCGGTCAAGGACATCTCCGAGCCTATGTTCCACCACGGCTCGGGCGGGCGCCGGGAGGGCGTCCATCCCGGCAACAGGCAGTTTGTCCGGGGCGACAGCTTCGACCGCCAGCAGCAGGGCAGCGGTGGTACGGGCTCCCAGGCGAGTGATTCGGGCGAGGGCGAGGACGACTTTGTCTTCACGCTCTCACGCGAGGACTTCCTCAACTTCTTCTTCGAGGACATGGCGCTGCCCGACATGGCCAAGCGGCACCTGGCCAAGATCGCGGAGGTGCGCAAGGTGCGGGCTGGCTATTCGCTGGACGGCACGCCTTCGAACCTGTCCATCCTGCGCACGATGCGCAGCTCCCTCGGCCGCCGCATTGCGCTATCCAGCCCGTATCAGCGGCGCCTGCATGAACTGGAGACTGAGTACAACGAGGTACTCCAGAACGACGGGCCGTACTGTGCCCGCGCGTTGGAGCTGATGAAGGAGATGCGGCACCTGCGCTCGTGCCTCGATCGTGTGCCCTTTATCGAGAAGCTCGACCTGCGCTACAACAATCGCGTGCAACGCAAGCGTCCACAGGCGCAGGCGGTGATGTTCTGCGTGATGGATGTGTCGGGCTCGATGGATGAGCAGCGCAAAGATCTTGCCAAGCGCTTCTTCATGCTGCTCTACCTGTTCCTGAAGCGGAACTACGAACGCATCGACGTCGTCTTCATCCGTCACCACACCGTGGCCAAGGAGGTCAGTGAGGAGGACTTCTTCCACTCACGTGAATCTGGCGGCACGGTGGTATCGAGCGCGCTCAAGCTCGTCACGGAAGTGATCCATGATCGCTATCCACCCAGCCAATGGAACATCTACTGCGCTCAGGCGTCGGACGGCGATAACTGGGCGGGGGATTCAGAGCTTTGCGCCCAGCTGCTGCGCGAATCGATCCTGCCGGTGACGCAGTATTTCGCGTACATCGAGGTGGTCTCGACGGAGCCACAGAACCTGTGGGAGGAGTATCTTACGGTGCAGGCTGCATACGAGAACTTTGCGATGCAGCGCATCCTCAAGGCCGACGAGATCTATCCGGTATTGCACGATTTGTTCCAGAAGCGCACCACCTGAATGGCAGTGCCCGCGGCGCTGCATTGGCCCGACGTATTTGCCAACATGCGGCAAACACGCTGCAGCATGTGACGGAGTCAACGGGGAACGAGCATGGCCTATCTTTCGACAGGCTCGGAATGGACCTTCGATCTGATCAAGCTCTATGACCAGAACATCGCCCGCATTGCCGGCGAGTTTGGTCTGGACACGTATCCGAATCAGATCGAGATCATTACCGCAGAGCAGATGCTGGATGCCTATGCGTCGTCCGGCTTGCCTCTGGGCTACAACCACTGGTCATATGGCAAGCATTTTCTGGCTTCCGAGCGCGGCTACCAGCGCGGCCAGATGGGGCTGGCTTACGAGATCGTCATCAACTCCAACCCCTGCATCGCCTACCTGATGGAGGAGAACACGATGCCGATGCAGGCGCTGACGATCGCGCACGCCTGCTACGGCCACAACTCCTTCTTCAAGGGCAACTACCTCTTCCGCACCTGGACCAACGCTGACGCCATTGTTGACTACCTACTGTTCGCCAAGAGCTATGTGGCGGAGTGCGAACGCCGCTATGGCGAGCAGGAAGTGGAGTTGCTGCTCGATTCATGCCACGCGCTGCAGAACTACGGGGTGGACCGCTACCGACGGCCCAAGAAACTGTCGATTACCGAGGAGCAAGCGCGCCAGGACGAACGCGAAAAATACCTGGAGGCGCAGGTCAATGACCTATGGCGCACGCTGCCCAAGCACCGTGCGCATGCGCTAGCCACCGCAGACGATGCGCCAGAGCCGGAACCGAAGTTTCCGCTAGAGCCGGAGGAGAACCTTCTCTACTTCATCGAGAAGAACGCGCCGAAGTTACAGCCCTGGCAGCGAGAGATTGTGCGTATCGTGCGCAAGATCGCACAGTACTTCTATCCGCAGCGGCAGACCAAGGTCATGAACGAAGGCTGGGCTACGTTCTGGCACTACACCATCCTGCACAAGCTATACGACGAAAAGCTCGTCAACGATGCCTTCATGCTGGAGTTGCTGCAGGCACATACCAATGTGATTTATCAACCCCCATACAACAGCCCGTACTACAGCGGCTTCAATCCGTACACGCTTGGCTTCCTGATCTTTCAGGACATCCGCCGCATTTGCGAAGCCCCGACCGATGAAGATTTCCGCTGGGCCCCCGAGATCGCCGGCAGCGATTGGCAGGAAACACTCGACTTTGCCATGCGCAACTTCAAGGACGAGAGCTTTCTGCTGCAGTTCCTGTCACCGCGGGTGATTCGCGAGCTGAAGTTGTTCTCGGTGCTGGATGACGATCGCGAGCCCAAGCTGCGCGTGACCGCCATCCACGACGACGAGGGCTATCGCATGATTCGCCAACTATTGGCGAGTCAGTACGACCTGTCCAATATCGAGCCGAACATCCAGGTCACCAATGTGGACGTGGGGGGCGATCGCTCGTTGACCATGCGGCATCAGCAGAACCACCGCCGCCCCCTGGGCAGCAACTACGAAGAGATGGTGCGCCACGTTACCCGGCTCTGGGGTTTCACCTGCCGGCTGGAGGTGGTCTACGAAGACGGTCGGCGCGAAATGAAGTACGAGTGCAAGCCTGACTAGCGCGTCAACCGCCGGTGCGTTGCTGTGCTCACACCGCCGGGGCAGCGGGCTCAGCGTGTTTCGCGCTCGCCTTTTTCTTGTCTGAAGGCTGAAGTGTTTGCGGCATGCCTTGCAGTTCCGTGGCCCTCAGCGCGCCGAACAGAGCGCGGACTGGTGCGATCATCGGTTCGTCTCCCCAATGTGTCGCCAGCGTGCGCCAGGCTTCTGCCGATGTGGTGGCCTGTTGTAACAGGGCGTTCTGCTGCTCGTTCACCATACTCAGGATGGTCTGGAAGAGGCGACTGCTTTGCTCGATGCGGGTTTGCAGCAGGATGGCCGGCAGCGCGGCCAGGTCTTCCCAGTTGGTAGCTTCAGAAACTGAGGCGCAGGCTTGCAGTGCGCGCCGCTCCGCATCTTCCACGCCCTTAAGCGTGATTTTGAGCGCGCGTTCTTGCGTTTCCTCCAGCGTGGTCAGGGTGTGCAGGGCGGTTTGTAGCTGAGTGCGAAAGACTTCGAGGGAGAGATCGATCGGTGCTTGCACGGCGTGCCTCCAAAAATGGGTGGGTGGCGAGGCCCTGCCGATGTTGTCCGCTGTCTCGCATGGCGCCCCTTTCTCCCCCGGTCCCCCAAAGGCCGTTCGCTGTTCTGGTGCAGGCGAAACCGCCCTTGGCAGGTGACGCAACCGGGGTGGCGCCACCTTCTGAGATGCTTGCGCTACATGCCGAAGCGAAAGTGTCCGCTGCGCAGCACGATGTTGTGTGAGTCGGTCAGCTTGAACAGCGAGCGCGCCATGTCTTCGATGGTTCCGCGATGGGTTTCCATCGCTTGCAGCAGATCTTCCTGCCGCCAGGAGCGGGCGCCGAAATGTTCTTCCAGTGCCTCCGCCGTCACCGCATAGCAGGCGTACGTGCCATCGACGCTGGCGGTGCAGGTGAGGGTGAGATCTGCTGCGCAGTAGCGCGGAGTGCCTGTGTGGAATTCAATCGATTTCATGGCCGGCCTCCATGAAAAAAGGCGATGCGCCGTGCGCCGCTATTGCTCCAGTGTATGGCGCGAGTGGCTGAATGCAATGTCGTTACGAAGCGGTTTAGACCGGCGTCAACCCTGGGTTTCTCTCGCGGCACGAGGCGTGTGTCAGTGTGTATGGCCGCCGGCACCCGCACGTGACCGGCGGCTCGATCCAATCCCCCGGCTACATCGCACACAGTTGCAGGCGTGCAATGCCGGCCTTACAGCGCGACAGCCAGAGTGCGGCCTCCGTGCGGTTGCTCACCCCGATCTGCCGGAACAGCGCGTACAGATGATTTTTGATGGTGCCTTCGGCCACATTGAGCATGCGGCAGATCTGCTTGTTGGATTTGCCTTCAGCAAGCAATTGCAGCACTTCGTGCTGGCGCGGCGTAAGGCGGCGCCACACTTCGGCCGGGCTTTCGCCGCTGGCCTGTCGCGGATCATCGGGGTACAGGTTGCTGATGGGCGGCAGATAGACCGCGCCCGAAGTGATGCGCTGCAAAGCTTCGAGCAGAACATCGGCGGTGGCCTGGCGGTCGACCACACCGGCGGCGCCAAAACGCAACGCATCGCCCACCACGTGCCGGCCAACGGCCTGCACCGTCAGCAAGACAGGCACTTCCGGCAAGACGGCTTTCAGGTCTGACAGGCGCTGCCGCGCATCATCATCCTGCGCACTCCATTCCATGACCACCGCGCTGGGCTCTGCCTCTCTGCAGGCTGGTCCAATTGACGCGGAATAGTGTGTATCGATAAACACACCCTGTGCATCGAGTGCATTCAATACATTGGACACACCTGCCGCAAAAAGCGGCAAGCTATCGATTACCAGAATATTCATCGACCCCTCGTACTTCGGTTAATTATTCTCAAGCGAAACCGATTATTTTGTAGGGCGCGAATGATCCGGGTGCATTGAAACGGAAGTTCAGTGCCGAAAGTCACGGGCGGGTTATCGCCAGGTATTAGGCCGCTGTACTGGGGCCACGACTGGGACTTTCGTGGCATCGAACCTCGTCGTCAAAGCACTTACTTTGGATTTTGGCGCACAAACCTGTGCGTCAAAATAATTCAAAGTAAGGAGTTTTAAATGGACAACGGACTTATCGGATCGGTTATCAACGCGCTGCCGATCGACAAGATGATCTCCGCGCCGCTGCAGGCAATGATCGCGGCGCAAACCTCGGCAGCAAAATCCTATGCGGATTTTCTGCTGCAGGTGTGTATTCAGAATGGCAAGGCCGTTGCGGTGCAATTCGACTATGACGAAACCATCGTCGATGAGAAGGGTGTGTCGCAGGGCACGATCCAGAAGACGATGCGCATTCCGCTGCTGTGTGCGGTTGTGCATCCGGTAATTGCCATCGAAGAAGGCACGATCGACTTCGAGCTGGAAATCTCGCAGTCGGAAAAGTCGTCTTCGTCCACCGAGGCGGAGGGTTCGTTCCAGGCCAAGCTGGGCTGGGGCCCGTTCAGCGTGTCGGTGTCGGGCCGCGCCTCCCACAAATCGGAGCAGACGCGCAGCACTGATACACGTGCCAAGTATTCCTTCCACACTCAGGTCAAGCGCCAGAACCCGCCTGAAGCGCTGATGCGCGTGATGGAATTCCTGACCGACGCTGCCACCAAGCCGGTGGTGGTGAAGGGCAAGGAGAACGACGTCAAGCCGCTGCCGGCCACGCCGACCGACGGCACGATGGTTGGTGAGAAGGTGCCCGCCGGCGGCAACGCCCCGGCCCCGGCTCCGGCTAACCCGTAAGCCACTTCGGCGATGGGCACCGGCCCGCCTCCCCACAGCTGGTGTCCTGACCGGCGCGCGTTCTGCCTCAATTGGGCCGCGCGTCGCCCATTGACCTCGTTCAGCCCGACACCATGTTCAAACTCTTCAGCCGGCGGCGGCGTGACGACGACCGCGCGCCACTCGCCAATATGGCGCCTGCGTCGTCTGCGCAGCTTGATATGCCTTCCGGCGCCGCACCGTTTCAAGGCGCGGCATCGGATACACCGCCCCCAGCCGGGGCCGATGCACCGTCGCCCCCCAGCTCGTCACCGCCCGGTGGTGGTGCCGGCGGTGGCAGCAACAGCCACGGACATCCGGGCTTCAACGGTCTCACGCTCGACGACATCACGCGCGGCATGCAGCACGCTGCCTCATCGGCCAATCAGATGCTGGCGCAGCAATACACCGTGCTGCTCGATCAGTTCTTTGATGCGGATGAAAACGGCACGCTGGTTGCCCGCGAGGTGGAGCTGGCGCTCGACAGTCAGCACCGGCTCGCGTTGCCGCTGGTGTCGCTGGCCGTGCCACGTGGCCTCGCGCTCGACGAGATGACCGTGGACATGACCGTGCGCAGCGATCTGGCCGAGACCCTGCCTGCGCAAGGTGGCGTAGGTGGCGTTGGCAAGTTCTACGTTTCGCTCGCACCGCATTCAAAGCGTGGTGCAGGAGACGGTGGCGGCCGCGATAGCGAGCACATCGACATCCAGATGAAGTTCACCGCGCTGCAGCCGCCTGAGGCCGTGATGCGGTTGATCGATGAATACACGAACCGGTTGCTGCCGCGGCCAGTCAAGGCCGACGCAGCGCCGGACGCCACCCCCAACAGCACGCCCCAGGAGAAGAGCGATGAGCACTGACAACAACCCGCGCACTACAGGCGAGAGGGGCCTCGCCCTCATCAAGGAGTCCGAAGGCCTGCGCTTGTCCACGTATCTCGATGCCGTCGGCAAGCCGACCATCGGCTATGGCCACCTCATCCGGCCCGGCGAGACCTTCAACGGCCCGATCTCGCAACAGCAGGCCGAAGCCTTGCTGCGCAAAGACCTGTACGACACCGAGCAGGGCATCGCCCGCGCCGTGCGGGTATCGATCACGCAGGGGCAATTCGACGCGCTGGCGTCGTTTGTATTCAACCTGGGGGCGGGGCGGCTGCGCTCGTCAACGCTGCTGCGCAAGCTCAATGCGGGCGACTACGCGGGGGCTGCCGATCAGTTTCTCCTATGGGACAAGGCCGGCGGCAAAGCGCTAAAGGGGTTGACCAAACGTCGCCAGGCTGAGCGCCGGCTGTTTCTGTCCTGATTGCCAGCACCACAACGTTGTTCAACCGGAGAACCTCCATGCGTAACGAACCGATGTCCGTGATTCACACCGTTCCCCCGCGCCAGCTGCATCGCGTGCTGATCTGGGTGGCTGCCGCCGCCATTGCGATGGGTGTTTCCTATGCGCGAGCGGCCGACGAAGCTCTGCCCACTTGTACGGCCGAAGCCCAACGCATCGGCGCCGAACTTGTGCGGCAGGATCTGCCTCGCTTCAATGAACAGGCCGGGCGGTACCTTGCCGACACGCTGAATGCGCTTTATGCCTATGGCACGCTGCCCAACCGCTATGTGCCTGAGCGCGACGCCAATTGGGCTGACGGCACCAATCGTCCTGCCATGATGCAGAAGCGCAGTGTCGGCGGGGACCTTTGGAGGCAGAGTGGTTTGCTGCAGGCGGACATTGATGACGGCTTATCCAAGCGGGGCCCGCTGCGCCTGATCTTCGACCAGGCGGGCAAACCGCAATACGTCACTACCGTCCTACCCAATGCACCGCAAATCCCGACAGTGCGCTGCGTTGGCAGGTGAGCGTTGGCGGCGCGTCAGGCGCCAGCCTGCAATGCCTGACGCGCCAACTCCACGCCCTTGTTGGCGAGCGCATCGGCGCGTTCGTTGCCGGGGTGGCCAGCATGGCCCTTTACCCAGTGCCAGCTCACCTCGTGCGTGACGACGAGCTCATCGAGGATGCGCCACAGGTCGTCGTTCTTCACGGGCTTCTTGTCGGCGGTCTTCCAGCCGCGTGCTTTCCAGCCGGCCAGCCATTCGCTGATGCCTTTCTGCACGTACTGCGAATCGGTGTAGACCTTGACCCGGCACGGCCGCTTGAGCGCACGAAACGCTTCAATGACGGCCATCAACTCCATGCGGTTGTTGGTGGTGACGGCTTCGCCGCCAAAGAGTTCTTTTTCGTGGCCGCCCGAGACGAGCACGGTGCCCCAGCCGCCAAGGCCGGGGTTGCCCTTGCATGCGCCATCGGAATAGACGGTAACTTCCTGCATGAATACGAAAGCGATCAGTGAGTGGGTGAGGGCGGCAGCGCCGATCGGCTGAAGTTACGCGCCCGATTTGCCCTCGCACGCGGCGGCCGGCGGCGTCTTGGTCGAATGCGAACCCGATGGCGTGGCGACTGGCGTACCAGCCGGCACCAGCGTGGGAGACTTCCGGGTCTTCCATGCGGGGCCAACCATACGCATGCCGCGCACGCGCTTGACGGCCTGCAGCATGTAGACCGCCCCGAAGATCGGCCACCAGCGATCGCCAGCCTTCTCCATGAAGGCCGTGCGCTGCAGCCACTTTTCGGTACGGTTGGGTGGGCGGTAGCAGCCGAAACGGCCGCGCACGATATCAAATCCGAGCAGCTTGAGCCAGTCTTTCAGTCGGGTGAAGGCAATCATCTGGCTTTGCGCGGGCAGGAACGATTCCGTACCCAGGCGCCGCATGCCCTGGCGCATGCCCCACAGGCTCAGCGGGTTGAAGCCGGTGATGATCAATCGCCCTTCAGGCATCAGCACACGCGCCACTTCGCGCAGCACTTCGTGCGGGTCGTCTGTGAATTCCAGCACATGGGGCAGGGCTACGAGGTCGATGCTTTGCGAGGCGAACGGCAGTTCGTCGTAGCGGCAGATCACACGAGGCTTGGCCTGACGCTGGGTCGCGCTGGCATCGCTCTCGCCGTCGGCGGAGGCGTCTACGGGCTCGGCCGGGTCGCCGTCCATTGGGTCGAGCGTTTCAATGGGGGCGGTCGGGTCGATATCGTCGATCACGCGCGCAATCAGGGGGATGCGGTTCTCGCGCAGCGCGCCAAAGCCAGGGTGGCCGAGTTGCAGCGCGTGAAAACCGAACATGTCGGCCACGGTGCGATCGAATTGCGCCTGCTCCCAGCGTAGGACGTACTGTCCAGGCGGTGAAGCCAGCCAGTGGTGCCAATCTATAATGCGACGATCGTTAGAGGAGTCGGGCATGGTCCAGGGTGGTGTGCCGCTGGTGGCAGCACTTGAGGTAGAGGCGATCGCCGCGTTTGCCGACAATTATATTTGGGCGCTTCATGATGGCCGCGTGGCTGCTGTCGTGGACCCAGGCGACGCGCAACCGGTGCTGCGCTTTCTGCAGGAGCGCGGGCTTGCGCTCGGTGCCATTGTAATCACACATCACCACGGCGATCACGTTGGTGGGGTGCGAGAACTGGTCGCCGCGTATCCGGAGAATCCCGAGGGTGCACCGTTGCCGGTAATCGGCCCGGCAGGCGAATCTATCCCGTGCCGCACCCAGGCCGTACGCGAAGGCGACATCGTCTCGCTCGCTCAGCCGGCCGCCACGTTCCGCGTGCTTGATGTGCCGGGTCACACCAGTGGCCATGTCGCCTACGTCGGCCATCTGCAAGGCGACAAGGCGCCTGCCAGCCTGTTTTGCGGTGACACGCTATTCGCGACGGGTTGTGGCCGGCTCTTTGAAGGCACGCCCGCGCAGATGCGTGCATCGCTGGCCAAGCTGGCGGCGCTGGCGCCAACCACTCTTGTTTACTGCGCGCATGAGTACACCGCATCGAATGTGCGCTTTGCACGCGCAGTCGAGCCGGGCAACGCCAGCTTGGCCGCCTGGGAGGCTAAGGTCGGGGCGCTGCGGGCCGACGGCCGCTCGACTGTGCCCACCACCGTTGGCCACGAGTGCGCGACCAACCCTTTTGTACGATCGGACGCGCCTGAAGTAACGCAAGCGGTGGCTCGTCACGCCGGTATTGATACAAAAGATCCGGTGGCCGTATTCGCCGCTTTGCGCGAGTGGAAGAACGGCTTCCGTTGAGAATACAGGCCGCGCGGGGTGTCGCCACCTGTGCACCGGGATGCTGCCGGGGCAATCGCAGGGTCAACGCGGGTTGACGCCGCGGGATGCCTTTCTTACTATCTGGGGCAATTTTTAGGTCCAACCCCTCAGAACTTGATGCGATCCGTGCGACTTCTTGCGGCATCTGTGCTCAGTCTGCTTCTCGCGGCCTGTGCGACGGCTCCCGCTCCGAATGCCGACACTGCCAGCGCAAGCGCCTCTGCCTCCACTTCCGGCCAAAATGCGCCGGTCGTCAATGTTGATCAGCAGCCCGTAGCCTCCCTGAAAGGGCCGGCTAAGGATCTCTGGGCGCGCATTCGCCAGGGTTTTTCCATGCCCGACCTGCAAAGCTCGGCCGTGGATGACCGTGCCGATTGGTATGCGCAGCGCCCCGAAGCGTTCCAGCGGATGGTCGAACGCTCGAACCGCTACCTGTATCACATCGTTGAGGAGCTGGAGCGGCGCAACATGCCCACTGAACTGGCGCTGCTGCCGTTCGTGGAAAGTGCGTTCAACCCGCAGGCAGTGTCGAGCGCCAAGGCAGCCGGGATGTGGCAGTTCATCCCGAGTACCGGCCGAACCTACAACCTCAAGCAGAACGTCTTCCAGGACGAGCGCCGCGACGTGCTCGCCTCGACAGACGCCGCGCTGGATTACCTCTCCAAGCTGCACGATCAGTTTGGCGACTGGCAACTGGCGCTGGCTGCCTACAACTGGGGCGAGGGTTCTGTCGCGCGTGCCATTGCACGCAACCAGGCAGCGGGCCTGTCGACGGACTACGTCAACCTGAACATGCCCGCCGAGACGCGCATGTACGTGCCCAAGCTCCAGGCGGTGAAGAACATCATCGCCAACCCCGAGCGCTACGGCGTGCGGCTGCCGGACATCCCAAACCACCCGTACTTCGTCACCGTCACCACCTCGCGTGATATTGATGTGGTGCTGGCGGCGCGGCTGGCCAATCTGCCGATGGATGAGTTCAAGGCGCTCAACCCGTCGTTCAACCGGCCAGTGATCCTGGGGGCCTCGAACCCGCAGATTCTGCTGCCGTATGACAACGCGGAAACGTTTCAGTACAACCTGAATACGTATCGCGGCGGCCTGTCCAGCTGGACGGCGGTAACGGTGGGCAACCGTGAACGTGTGGAAGCCTTGGCGGCGCGGCTGAAGGTTGATCCGGACACCATCCGCGAGATCAACCGCATCCCCAAGGGCATGCGCCTGAAGGCTGGCTCAACTGTGGTTGTGCCGCGCGCGGACGGCGCCAAAGATGATGCGCCCGATATCAGCCCTGAGCTGGCCGAAAACGCCACCATGGCCGTCGAACCCGACATGCCAGACCTGCGAAAGGTGGTGGTGCGTGCGGGCAAGCGCGATACGGTGGCAGGCCTATCGCGGCGCTATGGCGTGTCTGTGGCGCAACTTCGTGCGTGGAACCAGTTGCCGGGCGATGCGATTCCGCGGGGGCACAGCGTGGTGCTGATGCTGCCGCAGGCGCGCGGCGGTGGTCGTGTGCGTGCGGTGCGGGTATCGGCAACGTCGGCGGCGGCGTCGACCGGGCGGGTCTCGACAGCCAAGGTGGCCGGCAAGCCGGTCGTCAAGGCTAGGCCGGTGGCCAGCACATCGACCAAGCGCAAGAAGCGCTGAAGCTGGCAAACTGAAGCGGCGTCCTGCGGGGCGCCGTTTTCTTTTTGGGCTACGGTAAGACCTGCGTAAGTTGGCGGTCGCACAGTCGCTGCATCGAGCACATCGAACATTGAGCCGGCACGCCACGTAGCGGGTCGGCCTGGAGACAACGTCATGCCCATGTCCGCCGCATACCAAGCGCTGTACCAGCGTTCTGTCGACGACCCTTCCGGCTTCTGGCACGAGCAAGCCCAGCGTATCGACTGGCCGACGCCGTACTCCGCCGTGCTCGATGATTCACGCTTGCCGTTTGCGCGCTGGTTTATCGGCGGGCGTACCAATCTGTGCCACAACGCGGTGGATCGGCATCTCGCCACGCGTGGCGAGCAAGCTGCGCTGGTGTATGTCTCTACAGAAACCGGTATCGAGACAACGTACACGTATCGCCAGCTCCATCGTGAGGTCAATCGCATGGCGGCCTGCCTGCAGGCGCTGGGCGTCAAGCGGGGGGATCGGGTGCTGATCTATCTGCCGATGATTCCCGAGGCCGCATTCGCGATGCTGGCCTGCGCGCGCATAGGGGCGATCCACTCGGTGGTGTTCGGCGGCTTCGCATCCAACAGCCTGGCCACGCGCATCGACGATGCCACGCCGCGCGTGATCGTCAGCGCCGACGCGGGCTCGCGGGCGGGCAAGGTGGTCGAGTACAAACCGCTGCTCGACGCGGCTATCGACCTGGCAGCGCATAAGCCCGAGCACGTGCTGCTCGTCAATCGCAACCTGGCGCCGATGCGGCACAACGCACGCGACGTCGACTACGCCACGCTTGGCAGCGAGCATGCGAATGCCGACGTGCCATGCGAGTGGATGGAGTCGAGTGAGCCGTCGTACATCCTCTACACCTCGGGCACGACGGGCAAGCCCAAGGGCGTCCAACGTGACACCGGTGGTTACGCGGTGGCGTTGGCCGCGTCGATCCCGCTGATTTTCGGCGCTCAGGCCGGCGATACGATGTTCACCGCGTCCGACGTCGGCTGGGTGGTCGGCCACAGCTACATCGTCTATGCGCCGCTGCTCGCTGGCCTGACGACCGTCATGTACGAAGGCACGCCAATCCGCCCGGATGGCGCGATCTGGTGGCGCATTGTCGAGCAATACCGCGTGAACGTGATGTTCACCGCGCCAACCGCCATCCGCGTGCTCAAGAAGCAGGATCCGGCGCTGCTGCATCGGCACGACCTGTCCAGTCTGCGCCGCCTGTTTCTGGCGGGCGAGCCACTGGATGAGCCCACCGCAAGCTGGATCGGCGATGCGCTGCACAAGCCCATCGTCGACAACTACTGGCAGACCGAGACCGGCTGGCCGATGCTCGCCATCCCACAGGGCGTGGAGCCGTCGACGCAAAAGCTGGGCTCGCCGGGCTTTCCGGTGTACGGCTACAAACTCGACATTCTCGACGAGGTGAGCGGCGAGCCCTGCGCGCCCGGTGAGAAGGGCCTGCTCGCTGTCGCTGCGCCGCTGCCGCCGGGCTGCATGAGCACCGTCTGGGGCGATGATGCGCGCTTTCTCAAAACCTACTGGTCAGCGTTCCCGGGCGGCCAGATCTATTCCAGCTTTGACTGGGGTGTGCGCGACGAGGATGGCTACATCACCATCCTTGGCCGCACGGATGACGTAATCAACGTGGCGGGCCATCGCCTGGGCACGCGCGAGATCGAAGAGAGCCTGTCGTCGCATCCTGCGATCGCCGAGGTGGCGGTGGTGGGCGTGGCGGACCAGTTGAAGGGGCAGGTGGCAATGGGTTTTGCCATCGTGCGCGACGCGTCACGCGTTGCGGAGTCGACCGATCGCCTTGCGCTGGAGGGGGAGCTCATGCGCACCGTGGAGGCCCAACTCGGTGCGGTGGCGCGGCCGTCACGCGTGTTTTTCGTCAACGCACTGCCCAAAACGCGTTCTGGGAAGCTGCTGCGTCGGGCGATGCAGGCCGTGGCCGAAGGGCGTGATCCGGGAGACCTGACCACGATTGAAGACCCGACCGCGCTGGCCCAGGTGCAGTCGGTAATGCGGGGCACGTAGGGCGAGAAAAGTGATCTTTTCGACAACTGAGAGCGGGGCTTGCAGACTTGGCGGGGCGTCCCAACTCAAGGGCGACTCGCCGTTAAGTCCTTCCTTTCATTGAGTTTTTTGTGGCGCCCGGGTATAATTGTCAGGTTTGAGTTCAGAAACCCATCACCCTAGCGCCAACCGCTTCCTACCTCCCGCCTGCCGCCCCGTCTGCCTCGTTTTCCGGTGAGTTCTGCCCGGGCTTCTACGCGCAAACGGTCTGGGTTCCGCACAGCCGGAATTCCGCTTCGGCGAGCAAGGCGATCAGGTCGGCACAGGGTGAATCCAGCAGGAGCTACCCGTGTTGCCGTCTTTCCCGCCCGCCATCCTCGCGCTTGCAGACGGCACGGTCTTTCGTGGCTATTCCATCGGTGCCGCCGGTCATACGATCGGCGAAGTGGTGTTCAACACTGCCATCACCGGCTATCAGGAAATCCTTACCGATCCGAGCTACTCGCGCCAGATCGTCACGCTTACGTACCCGCATATCGGTAACGTCGGTGTGAACCGTGAGGACGTCGAAGCCACGAAAGTCCATGCCGCCGGTCTCATCATCAAGGATTTGCCGATCCTCGCGTCGAACTTCCGCAAGGAGCATTCGCTCTCGCATTACCTGAAGGGCGAGAAGGTTGTCGCCATTGCCGGCATCGACACCCGCAAGCTGACCCGCATCCTGCGTGAAAAGGGCGCCCAGAACGGTTGCATTCTGGCTGGCGAAGACAACGTGCAGAAGGCCATCGACCTGGCGCGCTCGTTCCCGGGCCTGTCGGGTATGGATCTGGCAAAGGTCGTATCCGTCACTGAGCCGTACGAGTGGACCCAGACCGAATGGGTGCTGGGTCAAGGTTATGGCAAGCAGGAAGCTCCGAAGTACCACGTTGTCGCGTACGACTTTGGCGTGAAGTTCAACATCCTGCGCATGCTGGCCGAGCGCGGCTGCCGCGTGACGGTGGTGCCGGCACAGACCAGCGCCGCCGATGTGCTGGCACACAATCCGGATGGCGTGTTCCTCTCCAACGGCCCTGGCGATCCGGAGCCGTGCGACTACGCCATCGCCGCTGCCAAGGAATTCCTGGACCGCCGTCTCCCGACGTTCGGCATCTGCCTGGGTCACCAGATCATGGGCCTGGCCGTCGGCGCCAAGACGCTCAAGATGAAGACCGGTCACCACGGTGCCAACCATCCGGTCAAGGACCTGCAGGATGGTCGCGTGGTGATCACCTCGCAGAACCACGGCTTTGCGGTGGACCCGGCTTCGCTGCCGGCCAATGCGCGTGTGACGCACGTCTCGCTGTTCGACGGCACGCTGCAGGGCTTCGAGCTGACCGACCGTCCGGCGTTCTGCTTCCAGGGCCACCCGGAAGCCTCGCCCGGCCCGCACGACATCGCGTATCTGTTCGACCGCTTCACAGCGGCGATGGACGCAGCGAAGCAGTAACGCAAACGAGAGCCAAACGGACGCAAACTCAGTCATGAACGCCTTCATGCTCGCCCACTTCGGCGTCACCGAGTTCTGGACCTTCCTGCTCGGCACGATCTTCATCGTACTGCTGCCGGGGCCGAACTCGATGTACGTGCTGTCGGTGGCGGCCCGTCGCGGTGTGCGCGCGGGCTACCAGGGCGCATGTGGCGTGTTTCTGGGCGATGCCATCCTGATGGTGCTGTCGGCGGCAGGCGTGGCTTCGCTGCTGAAGGCGAGTCCGGCGCTGTTCTACGTTGTGAAGTACATCGGTGCCGCCTACCTGGCGTGGATTGGTCTGCAGATGTTGCGCGGTGCATTGAACAGCTGGCGCGCACGCAAGGCTGGCGAGTCGGTTGAGCAGAGCGCAGCGCCGGCAGATGAAGCCAATCCGTTCAAGAAGGCGCTGGTGATCAGCCTGCTGAACCCGAAGGCGATCCTGTTCTTCATCTCGTTCTTCATCCAGTTCGTCGATCCGCACTACGCGCTGCCGGTCGTGTCGTTCGTCGTGCTGGGGCTGGTCTGCCAGATCTGCAGCTTCCTGTACCTGACCACCATCATCTTCGTGGGCGCGCGGCTGGCCGCAGCGTTCCGCGCGCGACGACGTTTGTCTGCCGGTATGAGCAGCGGCGTCGGCGCCATGTTTATCGGCTTTTCCGCCAAGCTGGCGACGGCCACACTGAATTAATCGAATCGAGCGGGTTATGCCAAAACGTACAGATATCAAAACCATCCTGATCATCGGCGCGGGTCCGATCATCATCGGCCAGGCGTGTGAATTCGATTACTCCGGCGCGCAGGCCTGCAAGGCGCTGCGTGAGGAAGGCTTCAAGGTGGTCCTGGTCAATAGCAACCCGGCCACCATCATGACCGACCCCAGCACGGCCGATGTGACCTACATCGAGCCGATCACCTGGGAAGTGGTCGAGCGCATCATCGCCAAGGAGCGTCCGGACGCGATCCTGCCGACCATGGGCGGCCAGACCGCGCTGAATTGCGCGCTGGACCTGCATCGCCACGGCGTGCTGGCGAAGTACAACGTCGAGCTGATCGGCGCCTCGCCTGAGGCCATCGACAAGGCCGAAGACCGCCAGAAGTTCAAGAACGCGATGACCAAGATTGGCCTGGGTTCGGCCAAATCGGGCATTGCGCATTCGATGGAAGAAGCGCTGGCCGTGCAGGCGTTGATTGCCAAGGAAACCGGCACCAGCGGTTACCCGATCGTGATCCGCCCATCGTTCACGCTGGGCGGCACGGGCGGCGGCATCGCCTACAACCGCGAAGAATTCGAAGAGATCTGCAAGCGCGGTCTCGACCTCTCGCCGACCAACGAACTGCTGATCGAAGAATCGCTGCTCGGCTGGAAGGAATACGAGATGGAGGTCGTGCGCGACAAGGCCGACAACTGCATCATCGTCTGCTCGATCGAGAACCTGGACCCGATGGGCATCCATACCGGTGACTCCATCACTGTGGCCCCCGCACAGACGCTGACCGATAAGGAATATCAGATCCTGCGTAACGCCTCGCTGGCTGTGCTGCGCGAGATCGGTGTCGATACGGGCGGTTCGAACGTGCAGTTCTCGATCAACCCGAAGGACGGTCGCATGATCGTCATCGAGATGAACCCGCGTGTGTCGCGTTCGTCGGCGCTGGCTTCGAAGGCCACGGGTTTCCCGATCGCCAAGGTCGCGGCCAAGCTGGCCGTGGGCTACACGCTGGACGAGTTGAAGAACGAGATCACCGGCGGTGCGACCCCGGCGTCGTTCGAACCGTCGATCGACTACGTGGTCACCAAGGTGCCGCGTTTCGCATTCGAGAAATTCCCGCAGGCTGACAGCCACCTGACCACGCAGATGAAGTCGGTGGGTGAAGTGATGGCCATGGGCCGGACCTTCCAGGAATCGTTCCAAAAGGCACTGCGCGGCCTGGAAGTGGGCGTGGATGGCCTGGACGAAAAGTCGACCGACCGCGACGAGATCATCGAAGAGATTGGCGAAGCGGGTCCGGACCGCATCTGGTATCTGGGTGACGCATTCCGCTTGGGCCTGTCGATCGACGAGGTCTATGCCGAAACGTCCGTTGACCCGTGGTTCCTTGCGCAGATCGAAGACATCGTCAAGACCGAAGCGCTGGTCAAGGCCCGCACGCTCGATAGCCTGTCGGCTGCCGAACTGCGTCTGCTCAAGCAGAAGGGCTTCTCCGACCGCCGCCTGGCCAAGCTGATGAAGACGACGGCCCAGGCTGTGCGCGAAAAACGCATCGCTGAGAAGGTGCGCCCGGTCTACAAGCGCGTGGATACCTGCGCGGCCGAGTTCGCGACCAACACGGCGTATCTGTACTCGACGTACGAAGCCGAGCATGGCGAATGCGAGGCCGAGCCGACCAACAACAAGAAGATCATGGTGCTGGGCGGTGGCCCGAACCGGATCGGTCAGGGTATCGAGTTCGACTACTGCTGCGTGCACGCTGCACTGGCACTGCGCGAAGACGGGTACGAGACCATCATGGTCAACTGCAACCCGGAAACGGTTTCGACCGACTACGACACCTCCGACCGCCTGTACTTCGAGCCGGTGACGCTGGAAGACGTGCTCGAAATCGTCGACAAGGAAAAGCCGGTTGGTGTGATCGTGCAATACGGCGGCCAGACGCCGCTGAAGCTCGCGCTCGACCTGGAAGCCAATGGCGTGCCCATCATCGGCACGTCGCCGGACATGATCGATGCGGCCGAAGACCGCGAGCGCTTCCAGAAGCTGCTGCACGAGCTGGGCCTGCGTCAGCCGCCCAACCGCACCGCTCGCGCTGAAGACGAAGCGCTGAAGCTGGCCGAAGAAATCGGCTACCCGCTGGTGGTGCGCCCGTCGTACGTGCTGGGTGGCCGCGCAATGGAAATCGTGCACGAGCCGCGCGACCTCGAGCGCTACATGCGCGAAGCCGTAAAGGTCTCGAACGACAGCCCCGTGTTGCTCGACCGCTTCCTGAACGATGCCATCGAATGCGACGTGGATTGCCTCTCCGACGGCAAGCGCGTCTTCATCGGCGGTGTGATGGAGCACATCGAGCAGGCTGGCGTGCACTCGGGCGACTCGGCGTGCTCGCTGCCGCCGTACTCGCTGTCGCAAGCCACCGTGGATGAACTCAAGCGCCAGACTGCCGCAATGGCCAAGGCGCTGAACGTGGTCGGCCTGATGAACGTGCAGTTCGCCATCCAGCAGAAGGGCGGCGAAGACATCGTCTACGTGCTGGAAGTGAACCCGCGCGCCTCGCGTACGGTGCCGTACGTGTCGAAGGCGACCAGCGTTTCGCTGGCCAAGGTGGCTGCGCGCTGCATGGCTGGCCAGTCGCTGGATTCGCAAGGCATTGAGACGGAGATTGTGCCGGCCTACTACAGCGTCAAGGAAGCCGTGTTCCCGTTCAACAAATTCCCGGGCGTTGATCCGGTGCTTGGACCGGAAATGCGCTCCACCGGCGAAGTGATGGGCGTTGGCAAGACCTTCGGTGAGGCACTCTTCAAGAGCCAGTTGGCCGCCGGTTCGCGCCTGCCCGAAAAGGGTACCGTGCTGATGACGGTCAAGGACAGCGACAAGCCGGCCGCGGTGGAAGTGGCCCGCGCGCTGCATACGTTGGGCTACCCGATCGTGGCGACGCGCGGCACGGCCTCGGCCATCGAAGCCGCCGGTATTCCGGTGCGCGTGGTCAACAAGGTCAAGGACGGCCGTCCGCACATCGTCGACATGATCAAGAACAGCGAGATCGCACTCGTGTTCACGACGGTCGATGAGACGCGCGCCGCGATTGCCGACTCGCGCTCCATCCGTCAGGCTGCACTGGCCCAGCGCGTGACCTACTACACCACCATCGCTGGCGCCCGCGCTGCGGTGGAAGGTCTGAAGCACATGCAGCATCTGGATGTGTACGATCTGCAGGGTTTGCACGCCACCCTGTAAGGCCTGGTGGGACGCTGAGTTTGGCCCGCGACGCGGCATAGCGTCGCGGTCGGCACCCCCAGAGGGCGGCAGTTGCTGCCTCCAGGCGGTTCGCCTACACTACAGTGTCCGTGTCAAAACAACGACAGCCGCCGTCAGGCGGGTGTGCGCTACGCGCCCTCCCGCTTCGCAGCGGCTGATTTTTTTGTGATTCCGAATTACTCACTATGAGCACCATTCCGAT
>NZ_JAELUI010000089.1 GCF_016429285.1 Ralstonia sp. ASV6 | reverse complement strand
TCACGGCTCATCATCAAGCACGAGAGCGAATGGGCCAACCCGGACAAGTGGAAGCAACTGACCGGCGCCATCGAGGAGAAAACCGGCCCGAAAGCCCAGCATAACGCCGAGCAGCAGCGGATTGAGAGGCTTATGTGGTGGGAGGCGGTGAAGGCCAAGCTGCCCAGCCTGCCGGACTCGGATGTATTTCATATTCAGCCGGGGGCGTTGGTGGGGAATTTTTCTGGTGCAACCACTCCAACTTGCAAACAATGTGGAGCATCAATCGCACTAACTAAGGCATTTTTGGCCAAGATTGCCCCCGACGCCAGCGGTAATTTTCTCGACGAATTCTCTAGCGCATCAATAAAATTATTCGACAAATATGGAATCAACACCTGCCAACAGATAAAACATTTATTGGCACAAGCGAAGCATGAAACCAAACGCTTCAAAGCATTCAGAGAATCACTTTACTACGCGAGCTACACCGCTCAATCTCTATACAACATGGCACCCACGGTAATCAACAACGGGTTTTCCAGAAAGAACATGACATTCCCCAGTCCGGCAGCAAAAATTGCATGGATTCAAAGTCACCTGATAGCAAATGACCCGGCATATGGTGAACATTGTTTTGGCTCGAATGATCAACCTGGAAAAGATTTCCGTGGCCGAGGCCTTCTGCATCTCACCCACTACGAAACATATAAGAAGTGCGCAAGCGAAATAGGCTACCCAATTGATAGCCAACCCGAGCTAGTTGAAAACAACCCAAGAGTCATCATAGAAACAGGCCTGTGGTTCTGGAGAGATAGGAGAATTGGCGCCATTGCCGACAACCCCCTAAACACAGGCGATGAAGGGGTAAAAAAGGTAACCCGTCCAATAAATAGTGGATACAAAGGCCTCACTGAGCGCCAACAATTTAAAAGATAGATATCAATTATTTTCAATAAGTATTTTTCATCCGGTTGCACAAATGATTAACAAAATCCTAGCCTCACTAGCCATTGTCGGCTGTCACTCTGCGCAAGCTGAGTTCACTTGCAATGACATCCGCGGCGTACAAAGCCACCGACCGCTATCAACAGAAAGAGGAATTGTTTGCTTTGTAAAGCAGCCCGTATTGGACAAAAATAACGGCAACCCAGTCGGCATCGATGAGATCAGCTTGTATTTTATACAAAATGGGCAAAAGCCAAGGAAAGCGGAAGGCAGAGGGCTTCTCTATGATGAATCCCCAGGTGAAATAGTTGATGCCTTTACTATGCACATCAACCAAGATAACGAAGATAAGATCGCCATTATCCAATCCATAGAAATCCGCAACTCCCTTGTTGAGCCAAATTCTTCCGGAAAATTTTATTCCGTCTCTATATTCGATCAATCAGGCTCGACCTTGCGTAGGAATGAGAGAATTTCCGAATGGTTTGGAGAGGGTTACAGTTGGTTGACCAATGGAAACAAAACTTACAAGTACCCCTACACAACTAGAAACCCAGTTCAAGAATCAACGAAATCACCTTTCGCACCACTAATGAATCAGGAGGTTTCCATTCCTGCGTCCATGAAACACAAAAGCCACTTGTATAACGGCCCGAACGCTCAGGACATAACCAATAAATATCTTATAAATGGAGACCACGTTACTGTCGAAAGAAAAACCGGTGGATGGTGTCAAATAAATTACAACGGCGGAAAACGACCCTTAAATATGTGGGTGACATGTGACACCCTCGATCCATGATGTCGCAGGCGGCACAGCATGGTTTGATGTCGTGACGGAAGTACAACCGCGAAGTGCCGCGCCACGCTGGACGACTTGATTGGTCGGCCCAAGCGGATTCTGTCGCAGGAGCAAAAGGGCCAATATAAACAAGCTCTGTGCACTGCATGCGCCAGAAGTCAAGCGCCCGGCCAAGGGCAAGGCGCGCAAGCCGTACGAGTTCGGCGTGAAGGTATCAATCACGACCACGCACAAGAAGGACTGGTGCTGGGAACGCGCTTGATGTCGGGCAATCCGTACGACGGGCACACGCTGGCCGAGGTGCTGGAGCAGGCGCAGATACCGAACGGCGTACAGCCACGGATCGCGGTTGTTGATCGCGGCAATCAGGGTGTGGAGACAGAAGGCATGAAGAACTAAGTGAATTGTTCAGGGCTGACTGCTCTGATTTCGGCGGGTCATGCCCCCTACCCCGCCGGCGCCCGCAACGCCGCCAACGGCGCATTCACCACATCCCCCAACCGCTCCGCCAGCGAATACCGCGCCATATACCGCCGAAAGTGCGCCAAAAACGCCTCCTCGGCGGGCGCCAGACGCCGTTCCTTGTGCCACATCAGATACAGGTCGATATCAGCCACGCCCTCTTCCGGCGGCAGCCTCCACAGCCGCTGCTGCGCCAGATCCTCCGCCACGATGTGCTCCGGCAGACAACCCACCCCATACCCCGCAAACACCAGCCGCTTGATCTCATCCAGGCTCGGCGACGTGGCGATGATGCGCCCTGTGAATCCCTGCTGATCCCGAAACACCGCCAGCGGTGACAGCGCATCGCCCAACTGGTCGCTCATGAACGAGACAAAGTTCTCACCAAGCAGATCGCTGATCGACAGGCCGGTGCGCCCGAACAAGCGGTGGTGGCGTCCGCAGAACACGGCATAGCGCTGCCGCAAAAACAGCTGCCGCTCGAGCTTGTCGATCGGCGTACGGCACAGGCTCAAACCAACGCCGGCGCGCTTCTGCGCAAGCGCATCAAGGATGTCCGCGCTGCGCATCACGTCCACCTGCAGGTCGACACGCGGGTGATGCCGATGAAACGCCGCCAGGCACTCGTCATACACGCCCGATTGGATGCGGCTGACCGTCAGCAAGTGCAGCACGCCGCTCACATCGTCCTGCGGTTCGCCCAGCTCTGAGCCAAGCCGCGCGACATTGCCGTAGACATCGGTGGCGATGCGCAGCACGTCCTCCCCAACGCGCGTGAGGCGGAAGTGCGAGCCACGCCGCTCGATGAGCGTGTGACCGAGCTGATCTTCCAGCCGCCGCAGCGCAAGGCTCACCGCCGGCTGTGTGATGTGCAGCCGTACCGCCGCGCGACTGATGCTGCGCTCGTGAACGATGGTGAGGAAGGTGCGCAGCAGGTTCCAGTCAAGCCGGTCGCTGACAAGTGCGGGGTCCAGTGCAGACGGGTCCATGGCGATGAATATGAGTCAGGCTTATACAAACAATAAGTATTCAGAATTTGACTAATACCCGTCAACCGGCAATAAACACGCATCCACCGTCTCGATACGGTGGGCTAAAAAAACACATCTGTGAGGAGCTACATACATGCAACCGTCTCAACCGGGCGGGCGTCAGCCTGCGCGCGCGGCCACGGCCGCCTTTGTCGGCACCATGATCGAGTGGTACGACTTCTACATCTACGCCACCGCCGCAGCGCTCGTGTTCGGGCCGCTGTTCTTTCCGGGCGGTGATCCATTCCTCAGCACGCTCGCGTCGTTCGGTACGTTTGCCGTGGGTTTCTTCGCGCGGCCGCTTGGCGGCATCGTGTTCGGCCATTGGGGTGACCGCATCGGCCGCAAGAAGGCGCTGATGATCACGCTCACGATGATGGGCCTGGCAACCATCGGCATCGGCCTGTTGCCGACGTATGCCACCGCCGGCGCGCTTGCGCCCGTGCTGCTGGTGCTGCTGCGCGTGGTGCAGGGCATCGCCGTCGGCGGCGAATGGGGCGGCGCGGTGCTGATGGCGGGCGAACATGCGCCCAAGGGCCGCCGCACGTTCTTCGCGTCGTTCGCGCAGCTCGGCAGCCCCGCTGGGTTGATCCTCTCGCTGCTGGCCTTCCGCCTCGTCACGTCGATGGAGAAAGATGTGTTCATGGACTGGGGCTGGCGTCTGCCCTTCCTCGCCAGCGCGGTGCTGCTGATCGTGGGCGTGGCAATCCGACTGGGCGTGAACGAGTCGCCCGAGTTTGCGCAGGTGCAAGCGCAGCGCAAGACCGCCAAGTTGCCGATCGCCGAGGTCTGGCGCACGGCGCGCGTGCCGGTGCTGCTGTGCATTGGCGCCAACACCATCGGCATTGCGGGTGTGTACTTCACCAACACGTTCATGATCGCGTACACGACGCAGTACCTGTCGCTGTCGAAGACGTTGATTCTCGATTGCCTGTTTGCCGTGGCGTTCATCCAGTTCCTCGCGCAGCCGCTGGCGGCCTGGCTGGCGGAGAAGCTCGGCGGGGCGCGCTTCCTCAAGCTAATGGCGCTGCTGGCGATGGCCTCGCCGTATCCGATGTTCCTGCTGGTGCAGACGCGCCAGGCGCCGTTGATGATTCTCGGGATCGCCATCGCCGTGGTGTGCATGGCGAGCTTCTACTCGGTCATCGCGGGCTTTGTATCGGGCGTGTTCGAAACGCGTGTGCGGTACTCCGCGATCTCGCTGTCGTACCAAGTGTGTGGTGCGGTGGCGGGCGGGCTCACGCCGCTGGTGGGCACCATCCTCGCGCAACGCTTCCACGGCGAATGGTGGCCGCTGGCGGTGTTCTACACGCTGCTGGCAGGTGTCTCGCTGTTGTGCATCGCTGGCATCGATGCGCGCCAGCGCGGCCGTGCTCCTGCCGGCGATGCCGTGAACGCCTGATGTGATTCCTCTGGATCTCCCCCAACCTGCTTCGCCCATGCTGACGTTCTTCCATCCCGAACAGCTGCTGCATCATCCGCAGAGCTACTACTCGCGCGGCAAGATGCGCACGCCGCAAGAGGTGCCAGACCGCGCGCGCAACCTGCTGCAGGCCGCGCGCGATCTCGGCTTCACCATCGCGCAGCCCGAGGACCACGGCCTCGCCCCGCTCACTGCGGTGCACGGCGAGCCCTATCTGCGTTTCCTGCAGGACGCCCACGCCGACTGGCGCCGACTGCCCGAAGACTGGGGCGACGAGGTCATGTCCAACATCTTCGTGCGCGAGCCCAATGCACTGCGCGGCGTGCTGGCCCAGGCCGCGCGCTACCTGGCGGACGGCAGTTGCCCCATCGGCGCAAACACATGGCGATCGGCATACTGGTCGGCACAGAGCGCGGTGGCTGGCGCGCTGGCCATCCTCGGTGGCGAGCGCCTGGCCTACGCACTGTGCCGCCCGCCCGGCCACCATGCACGCCGCGAGGCCGCCGGCGGTTTCTGCTACCTCAACAACGCCGCCGTGGCCGCGCAAGCCTTGCGCGCCAAGTACAAGCGGGTCGCCATCCTCGATACCGACATGCACCACGGCCAGGGTATCCAGGAGATCTTCTACGACCGCGCGGACGTGCTCTACGTCTCCATCCACGGCGATCCGACCAACTTCTACCCGGTCGTCGCCGGCTTTGATGACGAGCGCGGCACGGGCGACGGCGTTGGCCTGAACGTGAACCTGCCGATGCCACATCGCTCGCCGGAATCGGTGTTCTTCGACAAGCTGGGCGAGGCGCTTGCCGTGCTCGAACGCTTCCAGCCGGATGCGCTGGTGCTGTCACTCGGCTTCGACATCTATCGCGAAGATCCGCAGTCGCAGGTGGATGTGTCGACGGAAGGCTTTGGCCGTCTCGGCACGGCTATCGGTGGGCTTGGGCTGCCGACGCTGGTTGTCCAGGAGGGCGGCTACCACCTCGCCACCCTTGCACAAAACGCTGCCGCATTCTTCGGCGGCCTTCATCCCACCAGCTGACCTCCTCCCCCAGGCGCAGACATCGCTTTAGCAATTTTGATGTTTGCGCCTACTCACTTCGCAGCCCAAGCGTTTCATACGTTCTCCGGGCCACCTCCCCTCGTCTAGAGTGCCTGCTCGAATTGGGAACTTTGCGTTTTCAAACGTCTGTTCCTAACATGCCCGGGCAACCCCATACACATGTTTGAATCGAGCGTTGGAGCGCTGCAATGCAGCAATCGACCCGATATCAGACCCAAAAAAACGAGGTAGGAGACATGGGACGTCCTGGAGCAGGAGACACCAAGGGCCGCATTCTGGAGGCCACCGAACTGCTGTTCATCGAGTTCGGCTACGAGGCGATGTCGTTGCGGCAGATCACCGCGCGCGCCAAGGTCAATCTGGCAGCGGTCAACTATCACTTCGGCAGCAAGGAAGCGTTGATGCAGTCGGTGCTGGGTCGCCGGCTGGACCCACTCAACACGCGCCGCCTGGCGCTGCTCACCGCCTGCGAAGAACGCTGGACCAAGGAGCAGCTCACCTGCGATCACGTGCTCGGCGCGCTGTTTGTGCCGGCGCTGCAGATGGCGCGCAACCCCGACACGGGCGGCCCCGCCTTCCTGCGCCTGATGGGCCGCGTGTATTCCGACACCTCGCCGTTTGTGCAGAACTATCTGCTTGGGCATTACGCGCCGGTGTTCGGTCGATTCTTCGAAGCGTTCTCATCCGCGCTGCCGCATGTGCCACGCGCTGAACTCGGCTGGCGCCTGCATTTCTCGCTCAAGGCGCTCGCGGGCGTGCTGGCCGGCGATGACCTCAACAACCTGCTGCCGATGTTCACGCAGGGCAAGCCGATGAACGATGCCTCGCTGCTGGCGCGCCTGACCGCGCTGGTGGTGGCCACGCTCAACGCCCCGCTGCCCGGCGAGGCCGGCGCCCTCGACCAGGTGGTCGAACTGGCCGAAGCCCAGGCCCCCACGCCCATGGCGACAGCCGATGATGCCCCCAACGGCAACGACAGCGGCAACGGCTCGGGGCGACAATCCGGCACCGGCAATGGTCGCGCTCCCGAACGCACGACAACGCCCGCCACCGCATCGCCCTTTGCCGGTGACCTGTTCGGCCGCACGCCCGGCGCACGCGCCAGTGCCGCCCAAGATGCCGACGAGCATGAGGACGAGCACAACAGCGCCCTCGACGACGGTGACGAGCACGAGGACGGCGGCTCTCCGCCCACGGCACGCACCCGTGCGCTGGCCATCCGCCGCAGCAACGCCGCGCGCGCGATCTTCCCGGCCAACCCGATGCGCCCCTGGCGCAGCCCCAGCGCCTGACGGCAACACCAAGCGCGGCGTAGCTTCCACCCCCGTAGGCACGGGAATCGCTGGACATTCGGCACACACCGAATGCCCGGCGCTTGAACGCATCGAATGGAGACCCTCATGACGACGATCTGGATCGTCCTGCTTTGCATTGGCGCGCTCGGCCTCGCCAGCATGGAGGCACCAGCGCTGGCCTGGTTGGCCGGCACGGTTGTGTGGCTGGCAGCGGGTGCATGGCTCGGCCTTGCCGGCCCGGTGTTCACCACCTTACTCGCCATCGTCTTCGTGCTGCCCGCGCTGGTACTCACGCTCAAGCCGCTGCGCCGTGCGCTGATCACGCGCCGCGTGCTGGCGATGTTCCGCAAGATCATGCCGGAGATGTCGCCAACGGAACGCGACGCCATCGAAGCCGGCACCGTCTGGTGGGATGCCGAACTCTTCTCCGGCCGCCCCAACTGGAAGCGGCTGCTGTCGTCGCCGCAGCCGCGTCTGTCGCCCGAGGAGCAATCGTTCCTCGATGTGGAAACCGAGAAGCTCTGCGACCTCGCCAACGACTGGGAAAGCACGCAGATCTGGCAAGACATGTCGCCCGAGGCGTGGGCCTATGCCAAGCAGGCGGGCTTTCTCGGCATGATCATCCCGAAGGAATACGGCGGCAAAGGCTTCTCGGCCTACGCGCACTCGCAGGTGGTGATGAAGCTGGCGACGCGCTGCTCGGCCGCCACCGTGTCAGTCATGGTGCCGAACTCGCTGGGCCCGGCTGAACTGCTGCTGCACTACGGCACCGAGGCGCAGAAGAACCACTACCTGCCGCGTCTCGCACGCGGTGAAGAGATTCCCTGCTTTGCGCTGACCAACGCGTATGCGGGGTCGGACGCCGCTGCCATCCCCGACGTGGGCGTGGTCTGCCGCGGCATGCACGAAGGCCGCGAGACGCTGGGTTTTCGCGTGACCTGGAGCAAGCGCTACATCACGCTCGGGCCGATTGCGACAGTGCTGGGCTTGGCCTTCCGCGCGGTCGATCCGGACGGGCTGCTGGGTAGCGACAAAGAACCCGGCATCACCTGCGCGCTGATCCCAACCAAGCACCCGGGCGTGAACATCGGCCGCCGCCACTGGCCTCTGAACGCGGTGTTCCAGAACGGCCCGAACTCCGGCAAGGATGTGTTCATCCCGATCGATTGGGTGATCGGCGGGCAGCCGCAAGTCGGCCGTGGCTGGCGCATGCTGATGGAATGCCTGGCGGCAGGCCGCGCGATTTCGCTGCCGTCGTCCAACGTCGGGCTGGCCAAGATTGCCGTACGCAGTACCGGCGCGTATGCCGCCGTCCGCCGCCAGTTCCGCACGCCCATCGGCAAGTTCGAGGGCATTCAGGAAGCGCTCGGCCGCATGGGCGGCAACCTGTACATGATGGATGCAGCGCGGCGCCTGTCTGCGCTGGCGGTGGACCTGGGCGAGAAGCCCTCGGTCATCTCCGCCATTGCCAAGTACCACGTCACCGAACGTGCGCGCGATGTGGTCAACGATGCGATGGACATCGTCGGCGGCAAGGGCATCTGCATGGGTCCGAACAACTTCCTGGCGCGTGCGTATCAGCAGGTGCCCATTGCCATCACGGTGGAAGGTGCGAACATCATGACGCGCTGCCTGATTATCTTCGGGCAGGGTGTGATCCGCTGTCATCCGTATGTGCTGCGGGAAATGACGGCTGCGCAGGGTGCCGATTCCCCCGAGAGCGTGCGCGCCTTTGATGCGGCACTGTTCGGGCATGGCGCCTTCATCGCGGGCAACTTCGTGCGCGCGTTCCTGCATGCGCTGTCGGGCGGGCGCGTGGCGCCGGCACCCAGCAATGCCGCGCCGGAAATGCACCGCTACTACCAGGCCGTCAACCGCTTCTCGACCGCGCTTGCACTGCTGTCCGACGTGTCGATGTTCACGCTGGGCGGCACGCTCAAGCGCCGCGAGAGCATCACCGGGCGGCTGGGCGACATCCTCTCTCAGATGTACCTGATCTCGTCTGCGCTCAAGCGCTTTGAAGACGAGGGTCGCCCGGCCGAAGATGCGCCGCTGGTGCACTGGTCGGTGCAAGACGCGCTGGTCAAGGCGCACGATGCATTGGACGGCGTGCTGGCGAACTTTCCGAGCCGGGGCATCGCCAGATTGCTGCGCGCATTGATCTTTCCGTTTGGCGCGGCCTATCACAAGCCGTCGGATGCGCTGGCTGCGCAAGTGGCGGAACTGATGCAAACACCGGGCGCCGCGCGTGACCGCCTGCTGGCCGATTCGTACTGCCCCACGCCCGACATCGACCCGATCGCCTATGGCGAAGCGGCCTTCCGCTTGCAACCGGCAGTGGATGCCATCGAGCAGCGCTTGAAACCCGTCATCCGAGAAGGCAAGCTGCCGCCCGTGCCGCAAAGCCTGCCCGACTTCGAAGACTGGACTGCGCAGGCCGTGGCACAAGGCCTCATCGACGAGGCCGAACGCAAGCAACTGTGCGACTACGCGCGCTACGGCGAACACGCCGTCGCCGTGGATGATTTCCCGCCCGACTTCAACCTGCTGGCCGATCTGCAGCGCCGCAAGGATGCGCTCGATGCCCTGCAAGCCGCAGAACGCCGCGCAGCCTGATCCAACCACAACAACAACGATGCAAGACAAGTACCTCGATTTCGTCGGTTCCGGTTTTGGCAAATGGCTGTCTGCCAACCTTGGCCTGCCGCAACCGGTGCCGCTGCGCCGGTATCAGGAAGGAAAACCGGAGTTCGTCGGCCCGTTCCTGGTGGGGGCCGCACCGGGCGGCGCGATGCGCGAAACACTGGCCGCGCTGTTTGCCGAGATCGGCGTACCTACGCGCTTTCATGAAAGCGACCCCGAATGGCTCGGCGCTGCCAACCGGCATGGGCAGATCACCGGGCGCTTTGTTGCGCCCACAGGCAAGGAAGGCGATGCGTTTGACCGCGTTGGTGGCATCGTCTTCGATGCCACCGGCATTCAAACAACGGAAGACCTCGACGCGCTGTATCACGTGTTCCACGACGGCGTGCGTGCCGTCGGCCGCTGTGGGCGCGTGGTGGTCATCGGCCGTCCGCCTGAAGACTGCAAGACACCGAAGGCTGCAATCGCCCAGCGCGCGCTGGAGGGGATGACGCGCTCGCTCGGCAAGGAGATCCGGCGCGGTTGCACGGCGCAGCTCGTCTACGTGGCCGAAGGAGCTGAAAACGTGGCGGCGTCGACGCTGCGGTTTTTGCTGTCGGCGCGCTCGGCGTATGTATCGGGGCAGGTGGTACGCGTGCGAGCCGCAGCGCCGGTCTCCGTGGATTGGCAGAAGCCGCTGGCCGGGCGTACCGCACTGGTGACGGGTGCCTCGCGCGGCATCGGCGCGGCGATTGCGCATGTGCTGGCGCGCGACGGTGCACGTGTGCTGTGCCTCGATGTGCCCGCCGCGCAGGAAGGGTTGAGCGCAGTGGCGCAGGAGATCGGCGGTGAAGCACTGGCATACGACATTGCCGCGCCGGAAACACCCGCCCTGCTGGCACAACAATTGGCTGCCGCGGGCGGCATCGACATCCTCGTGCACAACGCCGGCATCACGCGCGACAAGACCATCGCCCGCATGACTGAACCGGCGTGGCGCAGCGTGCTCGACATCAACCTCACCGCGCAGTTGCGCATCAACGATGCGCTGCTTGCTGCCAACGCGCTGCATGCGGGCGGGGCCATCGTCTGCGTGTCGTCCATCAGCGGCATTGCGGGCAACCTGGGGCAGACCAACTATGCGACGTCCAAGGCGGGCGTGATCGGGCTGGTGCAAGCCAGTGCGCCACTGCTGGCCCAGCGCGGCATCACCATCAATGCCGTTGCACCGGGCTTTATTGAAACGCAGATGACGGCGGCCGTGCCCTTCGCCATCCGCGAGGCGGGCCGCCGCATGAACGCAATGAGCCAGGGCGGCCAGCCGGTTGACGTGGCCGAGGCGATAGCGTGGTTTGCCTGCCCGGCGTCCAACGGTGTGACCGGCAATGTCGTGCGCGTGTGCGGCCAGAGCCTGCTCGGAGCCTAGAACGATCATGCCGCCCACCGTTGCCACACGCACCCGCGCAACCGTCACGCCGCTCTTTGCCACACAAACGCTGGTAGCAACGCCGCCGTCAGCCAAGGCGCTGGCGTGGCGGGCGCTGCTGTCGCAACGCAAGGGCAAGCGCGGCGGGCCGCTGCCGCGCCATACGCTGGTACGGCAGGAGGTGCCGCTGGATGCAGAGCACATCGCGCACTACGCCGCCGTTTGCGGCTTCTCGCCCGCACATGGCGTGCCGATGACGTATCCGCACCTGCTGGGCTTTCCGCTGCAACTCATGTTGATGACGGAATCGGCGTTTCCCTATCCGGTCATCGGGCTGGTGCACCTGTGCAATACGATCCGCCAGCATCGGCCACTCACCGCCGGAGAACGCGTGCGTGTGGAAGTCCGCCCGCGCCGGTTGTTCCAGCATGCACGCGGGCAGGCATTTGCCATTGAAACCGCGGTAGTCAGGGCGGGCGCCGTGGTGTGGGAATCGCTCTCGACCTACCTGCGCGTAGGCGTGGCGTCTCCGCAGGGGGCACCGCTGATTGCGTTGCCGGCCGAGCAGGACCTGTCGCGCGACGGCCACTGGGATGCCCCTGCCGACACCGGCCGCCGCTATGCCCGCGTCTCGGGCGACTGGAACCCGATCCACGTATCGAACCTTGGCGCGAAGCTGTTCGGCTTTGCGCACCCCATCGCCCACGGCATGTGGACCAAGGCACGCGCACTGGCTGCGCTGCTGCCCGCTGCGCCGCTTGCACAGGGCGAGGTGGTGGCCGAGTTCAAGACGCCGTTGTCGCTGCCTGGTGCGGCCACGCTGTGGCAAGCCGGCGAAGCGACGCCAGGCCGCGCGTTCGAGGTACGCAACACCGCCGGCGACAAACCCTATCTGCGCGGCGTGCTGACACTGCCGCAAGCACAACAAGACAACACGGGAGACCGAATCCATGCTCGTTAACGTGCATGCAGGTGCACAGGTGCGCCGCGTCGCCATCCTCGGGGGCAACCGCATTCCGTTCGCCCGCTCGAACACGGCCTACGCCACCGCATCGAACCAGCAGATGCTGACCGCCGCCCTGCAGGGCCTGGTCGACCGCTTCAACCTGCACGGACAGCGTCTGGACGAAGTGGTGGCTGGCGCCGTGATCAAACTCTCGCGGGATTTCAACCTGACGCGCGAATCGGTGCTCTCCACCACGCTCGCCAAGCAGACGCCAGCGTATGACGTGCAGCAAGCGTGTGGTACGGGACTGGAAGCGGCCATCCTGGTGGCCAACAAGATCGCGCTGGGGCAGATCGACGTGGGCATCGCGGGCGGCACGGATACGACGTCCGACGCGCCCGTCGGCCTGAACGAGAAGATGCGCAAGATCCTGCTGGAAGCCAACCGCGCCAAGTCCACCGGCGCACGCCTCAAGGCGCTGGCGGGGTTGCGGCCGTCGATGTTTGTGCGGCCGCTCCTGCCGCGCAACAGCGAGCCACGCACCGGCCTGTCGATGGGAGAGCACTGCGAGCTGATGGCCAAGCGCTGGGGCATTCGCCGCGAAGACCAGGATGCACTGGCCCTGCGTAGCCACCACAACCTGACGGCCGCTTACGAGCGTGGCTTCTTCACCGACCTGATGACCGCCCACCTCGGGCTGGATCGCGACAACAACCTGCGCAGCAACCTCACGGCGGATCAGCTTGCCAAGCTGCAACCGGTGTTCGACCGCAGCGCCAGCGGCACCCTGACCGCCGGCAACTCCACGCCCCTCACCGACGGTGCCTCGTGCGTGCTGCTCGCCAGCGAGGACTGGGCGCGCGAACACAACCTGCCCGTGCTCGCCTACATGACCTGCGCGGACACGGCTGCTGTCGATTTCTTCAGCGGCACACCCGAGCAGAACGAAGGGCTGCTGATGGCACCGGCCTATGCCGTCTCGCGCATGCTGCAGCGCGCGGGCCTCACGCTGCAGGACTTCGACTACTACGAGATCCACGAAGCCTTTGCTGCCCAGGTGCTCTGCACGCTGGCGGCATGGGAGTCGCCCGAGTACTGCTGCGAAAAACTCGGCCGCAACGCACCGCTGGGCAGCATCGACCGCAGCAAGCTCAACGTGAACGGCAGCTCGCTGGGCACGGGCCACCCGTTTGCCGCCACGGGCGGGCGCATCGTCGCCACGCTCGCCAAGATGCTGGCGCAACGGGGCAGCGGGCGCGGGCTGGTGTCGATATGCGCGGCCGGTGGGCAAGGCGTGGTCGCCATTCTGGAGCGCCCTGAAACGATGTCGCACTAAACCGCTCGGGCCAAAACGGAAACGGCCCGACCTCAAAACCCGCGCGGCACATAACAACAGCTCGCCGCATTTGTCAT
Source organism: Ralstonia sp. ASV6 (assembly GCF_016429285.1). Taxonomy (GTDB): domain Bacteria; phylum Pseudomonadota; class Gammaproteobacteria; order Burkholderiales; family Burkholderiaceae; genus Ralstonia; species Ralstonia flaminis. The sequence goes on along the minus strand of NZ_JAELUI010000089.1, from coordinate 9,799 downwards.
GGACGGAGACACCATGAACACCGTTGCCGACCCAACTCAGCCAAACTCGAGCCTGACCGACCAGAGCGACCGCATCTGGCTGAAGTCGTATCCCGAAGGCGTACCCGCCGAGATCGACCCCGACCGCTATCACTCGCTGGCCGAGGTGTTTCGCGAATCGGTGGAGAAGTATCGCAATCGGGTCGCCTATGTGAGCGTCGGCACGGAAATGACGTACGACGAATGCGAGCGCAAGGCCAGGCAGTTCGCCGCATGGCTGCAATCGCGCGGCGTGAAGAAGGGCGACCGCGTAGCGATCATGCTGCCCAACAGCCTGCAGTATCCGGTGTGTCTGTTCGGCACGCTGCTGGCGGGTGCCATCGTCGTCAATGTGAACCCGCTGTACACGGTGCCCGAGCTGGCGCACCAGTTGCGCGATTCCGGCGCCCAGACCATCGTCGTGCTGGAGAACTTTGCGCGCACGCTGGAACAGGCGCTGCCCCTGGCGGCACCCGTACAGGTGCGCAATATCGTCCTCACCGGCATTGGCGACCTGATGGGCGGGGCGCTCAACCTCAAGGGCCGCGCGCTGAACTTTGTGATGCGCAACGTGCAGAAGCAGGTGCCGCGGTACAAGCTGCCCGCTCCCATCTGGTTGCGCGATGCGCTGGCCACGGGCCGCACGCGGTCGCCGCAAGCCGTGTCGCTGGCGCCGGAAGACATCGCCTTCCTGCAGTACACCGGCGGCACCACCGGCGTGGCCAAGGGCGCCATGCTCACCCACCGCAACATCATCGCCAACCTGCTGCAGGCGGAGGTGTGGTCCAAGGGCATGCTTTCGGGCGATGCGGAGACCAATGTCACGCTGCTGCCGCTGTATCACATCTTCTCGCTCACGGTGAACCTGCTGATGTTCATGACCATGGGCGGGCGCAACATCCTGATTGCCAATCCGCGCGACACCAAGCGCGTGCTGTTTATCCTGCGCAATGAACGTTTCTCAGGCATTGCCGGCGTCAACACACTGTTCAACTCGCTGCTGGAAGACCCGGAGTTCGCCAAGCGCGATTTCTCGGCCATGAAGATCACCATCGGCGGCGGCATGGCGGTGCAGCGCGCCATCGCCCAGCGCTGGAAGCAGGTGACGGGCCACACCATCGTTGAGGGCTACGGGCTGACGGAGTGCTCACCCGTGGTGTCGATGAACCCGCCACAGGTGACCGAGTTCAGCGGCACCATCGGCCTGCCGGCGCCGTCCACCGAGGTACGCTTCAAGGCCGATGACGGCAGCATCGCCCCACTGGGCGAGCCCGGCGAATTGCAGGTACGCGGGCCGCAGGTCATGCGCGGCTACTGGCAGCGCCCAGATGAAACCGCCAAAGCCATCGACGCCGACGGCTGGTTCTCCACCGGCGACATCGGCGTGATGGACACCAACGGCTACATCCGCCTGATCGATCGCAAAAAGGACATGATCCTGGTCTCGGGCTTCAACGTGTATCCGAACGAGATCGAAGACGCCGTCGCGCTGCACCCCGAAGTGCTGGAAGTGGCCGCCATCGGCGTGCCCGACCCGGTGGCAGGCGAGCGGGTGAAGATCATCGTGGTACGCCGCACTGGCGCGCTGACGGAGCCTGCGCTGCTCGAACACTGCCGCGCGCACCTGACCGGCTACAAGATGCCGCGCATTATCGAGTTCCGCGATGAAGAGCTGCCCAAGTCGACCGTGGGCAAGATCCTGCGCCGCGAACTGCGCGATGCCGATCCCGACATCAAGCGCGCCCGCGCACAGGCACAGGCACAGGCACAGCAATGACCACCCCCACGATCGCAACGATGGAGAAGACCCGCATGCAACTGCGCACGCTTGCCCTGGCGACGGCACTGGTCTGCACGACCGCGGCCTGGGCCCAGACCCCCGAAGCTTCTGCACCCGCAGCACCCGCAGTGCCCACCGCCACTGCGGCACCGGCATCGCAATCCACCGCCATCGCCGGCTTTGCCGCCATGGACGTCGCCCGGCAGACAACCTGGCTCAGCGGTCAGGTCCATGCCAACGCCTTTGCCGATTGGTCCGACGACGACATCCTCGCCATGGCCCAGGCGATGAAGCCCGAGACACTGGTGCGCTGGCTGCGCGCCGAGGTGGCCAAGCTGCCCGAGTACGAATACCGCATGCGCCGGCAGGAGCGCGTGAAAGACCAGTGGCAGAGCCAGCCGGCCCTCATGCTGATCCGCTATCGCAATGCACCGCGCCAGGTCTACGCCCGCTGGCTCAAGGGCGGCTCGCATGCAGGCCAGGAAATCATTTACGACGAGACCGCGCGCAAGGATGAGATGTACGGCCACCTGGGCGGCCTCTTCGGCTTTGCCGCCATCTGGAGCGCGCTGGATGGGTCGTTGGCCAAATCGCAGTCGAACCACACCGCGCGTGAGCTGGGGCTGCAGTTCATCGTCGACACGGTGGAACGCGATGGGCGCGCGCACGTGGCGGCGGGCGGCAGCGGCAAGTTCAACGAAGCCAAGATGGTGACCGAAGGCGGCGAGCGCATGCTGCGCCTGACCTGGGATGCCCCCAGTGGCCCGCCCACGTTCTACGCCAAGCGTGTGCGGCTGTCGTTCGACCTGAAAAACCCCTGGGTTCGTGTCGAAGAATCCTGGGATGAGTCGGGCAACCAGATCGAAAAGATCGTCATCGAGAGCGTCACGCGCAAGACCTGGAACGACCAGACCTTCAACCCCAAGAACCCGGAATACAAGTTTTAAAGCCTCACCCGCAGACCGTTGTGCACCAAGGCTCCGCTGACTGACAGCCGGTATGAAACAGGATTAGGGGAAACCCCTGTGGTGTGCGTACCAGCTAGAGGAAAACCTCGGTGAACGCAGCGAAAACGCTGCGTTATGCTGCGGAAACACAAATCGCCACACCCAGGCGAAATAACAATCCAATCCAGAGAGACAACCACATGAACCGCACCACTCGCCGCTTTGCTGCAGCACTCGCTTGCGCTGCCAGCGCCCTCGCTGTCCCCCTCGCTCATGCGCAATCGTCCGATGCCGGCTCCAGCAGCAGTAGCGGCGGCGGTTTCAGCAGCTTCATGGACAACTACGTCTGGGGCCGCAACGTCGCGGCGGTGGGCTGGTTCTATATCCGTCCGATGGATTCGGCCACGCCGCTGACCACCACCACGAGCGCGCTGGGCCTGGGCACGTACCAGTCGCCCGGAACTGACGTGCGAGTCAGTAACGCCAACACGCTGTCGCTCACGTTCACGCACTTCTTTACCGACAACATCGCCGGTACGTTCGTGGGTGGCGTGCCGCCCAAGTTCAACCTGTACGGCAGCGGCAACGTGATCGCGCCGGTACCGGTCATCGGGCCGCTGACGCTCATCAACCTTGGCCTGCCGCAAAACAATCCGGTCGCCACCGTGCGTGAATGGAGCCCGGCCATCGTCGCCCAGTACTACTTCGGCACGAAGGAAAGCAAGCTGCGTCCGTTCATCGGCGCGGGCGTCAGCTACAACTTCTTCACCAACCTGAAGCTGAACCCGAACTTCGTCAACGCGCTGCAGAACCTCGGTCAGGTGCTGCAGCTCGGCATGGGCCAGGTGCCGAGCGGCACCGCCAAGGTGACGGCGGAAACGTCGAGCTCCTGGACGCCGGTTGCCAACATTGGCGTGTCGTACGAGTTCGCCAAGAACTGGATCGCCACGGGCACCGTGTCGTACCTGCCGCTGAAGACGACTTCCACCATCACGATCCGCAGTGCGCAGGGTCAGGTGCTGGCGGTCAACAAGACCGACATCAAGGTCGACCCGCTGGTGTTCGGCCTGAACCTCGGCTATCGGTTCTAAGCCGCAACGTTGCGCCTGAACAAACGCCACCTCCGGGTGGCGTTTTTCATTGCCGCTTTTCACGATGATAGGAACCGATATGATGGCGGGGTTTCAGCATCGCTCGCCCGTTTCACCCTGCCCGCCACGCCACCCATGACCCAGCCTTCCATCGCCATCGTCGGAGCCGGCATTGCCGGTGTTGCCTGTGCCAACGCGCTTGCCGCAGAAGGCATTGCCGCCACCGTCTATGAACGCGCCGGCGGCGTGGGCGGCCGGCTGGCCACCACGGTGCTGCCCGAAGGCGCCCCGGCTTACGCCTTTGACCACGGCGCACAGTCATTCAACGTGCGCAGCGAAGCCTTCCGCCGTGCGGTGGATGCCGCCCGCCGGCAAGGCTCGGTGATGCCGTGGCCGGCACGCTGGGGGCATCGCACAGCAGACGCCCTGCAGGCGGATTCACGCGACGAGGCCCGCTACGTCGGCCTGCCCGGTATGGGCGCGCTGGTGCGCAGTTTGGCGACGCCGCTGGATGTGCGCTTCGGCCACGCCGTCACGCGCGTCGCACACGAGGGGCGCCGCTGGACCATCGAGCGCGCCGGCGCCGACACCGCCCATGCCGACATCGTCGCCCTGGCCCTGCCCGCGCCCGAACTGCCGGCGCTGTTTGGCAACGTGGCACCCGCCTCGCTGCAGGAAGCCATCTCGCCGGTGCGCTACGCACCCTGCTGGGCGTTGATGATGGGCTTTACGCAATCGCTGGACCTGCCGTATGACGGCATCCGCATTGACGACGACATGCTCGCCTGGGCCGCCCGCGACAACACCAAGCCGGGCCGGGTGATGGTCGATGAATCCTGGGTGGTGCATGCGTCGCCGGGCTGGTCGGCCGCACACGCCAACGACACCCCCGAGCAGGCGCTGCATGCCATGCACGCCCACTTTGCCGAGGCCTTTCCCGGCACGCCTGAGCCCGACATCATGGCGGCGCATCTGTGGCCGCATGCACTGGTCGAACAATCCGCCGGCATGCCCTGCCATTGGGACACCGCCGCCCGCCTGGGCGCCTGCGGCGACTGGTGCGAGGGCCCGCGTGTCGAGGCCGCGTTCCTGAGCGGTGTTGCGCTGGCCGCAAAGATTGCCGAAGCGCTATAGGAACACACTGGCCAGCGTTACAATGTCGGGTTGTCTCGTGTTTCGTGTGCCGGGTCGCTCACCCGGCGGTGGCTTTCTCCTGACGACGCCATGCGCACCCGACGCCAAGTCCTCGCCCTAGCCTTTGCCGCGGTTGCGGCATCAGCGCCGCTGCTGTCCGCCCATGCGCAAGTCCTGCGCAACATTCCGGCGGTGGCTCCGGCAGCCCAGTTGACCGTCAATTCGGTCAATACCGGCACGCTGACCACTGGCAGCACGGGCTTGGTGAACATCCTGCTGCTCGGTTTCGGAACCACCAAGGCTGATATCCGCTTCGCCCCCGGCGTGCGGATCCTGTCGCTGGATGGCCGGCTGATGCCGCCGGGTTCGGTGGTCGGCCAGACGTTCAAGGTGCGCTATCAGCTCGACCTGTATCAGCAGTTGCTGACGGCCTGGGTCGTCAGTGATGACGACTACAAGGCCGCGGTCGCCGCTCAGGCTCAGGCGCAGTCTCAGTAGCGCCAGACGTCAGAACGCCCCACGAAGCACGTGCCCCCAGGTCAACCACTGTGAACGGCACATGAAAAAAGTCTTCATCAAAACCTACGGCTGCCAGATGAACGAGTACGACTCGGACAAGATGTCCGATGTGCTCAACGCTGCCGAAGGTCTCGTCCCCACCGACACGCCCGAAGATGCGGACGTGATCCTCTTCAACACGTGCTCCGTGCGTGAGAAAGCGCAGGAGAAGGTGTTCTCCGAGCTTGGCCGCGTCAAGGCGCTCAAGGCGCTCAAGCCGGACCTCGTGGTCGGCGTGGGCGGCTGTGTCGCCAGCCAGGAAGGCGCCTCCATCGTGGCGCGCGCGCCCTACGTGGACGTCGTCTTCGGCCCGCAGACGCTGCACCGCCTGCCGGAGCTGATCGCCGCGCGCCGCAGCACGGGCCGCTCACAAGTCGACGTGTCCTTCCCCGAGATCGAGAAGTTCGACCACCTGCCGCCCGCGCGCGTGGAAGGCGCCACGGCGTTCGTATCGATCATGGAAGGCTGCTCAAAGTACTGCAGCTACTGCGTCGTTCCCTACACCCGCGGCGAAGAAGTCTCGCGCCCCTTCGATGACGTGCTGGCTGAAGTGGCCGGCCTGGCCGAGCAAGGCGTGCGTGAAGTCACGCTGCTGGGCCAGAACGTCAACGCCTACATCGGCAAGATGGGCGACACCAGCGAGCGCGCGGACTTTGCCCTGCTGCTGGAATACGTGGCCGAGATTCCGGGCATTGAGCGCATCCGCTACACGACCAGCCACCCGAAGGAATTCACCTCGCGCCTGATCGAGGCCTACGCCACCAACCCGAAGCTGGTCGACCACTTGCACCTGCCCGTGCAGCACGGCTCCGACCGCATCCTGATGGCGATGAAGCGCGGCTACACGGTGCTCGAATACAAGAGCAGCATCCGCAAACTGCGTGCGATCCGGCCGAACATCTCGATCGCCACCGATTTCATTGTCGGCTTCCCGGGCGAGACCGATGCGGACTTCGCCAAGACGATGGACCTGATTCACGAGATCGGCTACGACACCTCGTTCAGCTTCATCTACAGCCCGCGCCCCGGCACGCCGGCCGCCAACCTGCATGACGATACGCCGCAGGCCGTCAAGCTCGAACGCCTGAAACATTTGCAGGCGACCATCGAAGAGAACGTCGCGCGCATCAGCCAAGGCATGGTCGGCAGCGTGCAGCGCATCCTCGTGGAAGGCCCGTCGCGCAAGGACCCGACCGAGCTGCACGGCCGCACCGAGAACAACCGCGTGGTCAACTTTGCCCTGCCGGACCTGCCGCAAGCGCGCCGCGACCAGCTGATCGGCCAGATGCTGGACGTGCGCATCGTGCACGCCTTCCCGCACTCGCTGCGCGGTGAGGTGGTCGCCGATGACAACCGTGTGACCCATTGATCATCAACACAGACGGATTGGATGAAACCGACCACCGCTGAATTCACCGCGCCCAAGAACGACAACGCGCGCCTGCAGAACCTGTGCGGGCCGTTGGATGAAAACCTCCGCCAGATCGAACAGGCGCTGGACGTGACCATCAACCGGCGCGGCGCCAAGTTCACTGTGCGCGGCGCCAACGCGCAAGGCGCAGCCAATGCGCTGGAAACGTTCTACAACGCCGCACGCGATCCGCTGTCGGTGGACGACATCCAGCTTGGCCTGGTGGAAACCCGCCAGGTGGCTGCGCACGGCGCCTACCTGCCGGAATCGAGCGTCGACGTGCCCGACGGCAACGACCTCTCGCCGGTGTTGCACACGCGCCGCACCGATCTGCATGGCCGCACGCCCATGCAGCGCGAATACCTGCGCAGCATCCTCTCGCACGACCTGTCGTTCGGCATCGGCCCGGCAGGTACGGGCAAGACGTACCTGGCCGTCGCCTGCGCGGTGGATGCGTTGGAACGCGACGCCATCAAGCGCATCGTGCTGACGCGCCCTGCTGTGGAAGCCGGCGAGCGCCTGGGCTTCCTGCCGGGCGACCTCGCGCAGAAGGTCGACCCGTACCTGCGCCCGCTGTACGACGCGCTGTACGACCTGCTCGGTTTCGACAAGACGCAGAAGATGTTCGAGCGCCAGATGATCGAGATCGCGCCGCTGGCATACATGCGCGGGCGCACCCTCAACCACGCCTTCATCATCCTGGACGAAGCCCAGAACACCACGCCGGAACAGATGAAGATGTTCCTCACGCGGATCGGCTTCGGCTCCAAGGCGGTGATCACCGGTGACACCACGCAGATCGACCTGCCGCGCGGCCAGAAGAGTGGCCTTGTCGAAGCGCAGCACGTGCTGCGTGACGTGCGCGGCGTGTCGATGACGCGCTTTTCCAGCATCGACGTGGTGCGGCACCCGCTGGTCGCCCGCATCGTCGAGGCTTATGACGAATTCCATGCCCAGCATAAGGACGCCTGAACGTGGCTAAAGACAAAACCAAGACCAAGAAAACCCAACCCGCTGCGCCTGAAGCACTCGGCCCGCGTGTCGATGTATTCGACGCCAAGGGCAAGCCGAAGACGGTGGACGCCAGCGCCCTGCGCATCGCCTTTGCGGATGGCCGCAGCCTGATCATCAGCGTGCCCGATACCGCCGATGGAGCCATCACCCTTGTTGCCGAGCATTCGGACACCAACACGAACGCCATGCTGTCGCTGCGCCCCGAGCACCACGACAGCGTCACGCTGCGCATCGAGGCCGAGCCGGTACAAACCGAGCGAACCGAAAACCTCGACGACACGTTCTGGAACCACGGCGGCGAAGCCCTCGACGACGCAGAAATGCTCACGCTCGACCTCACCGTGCAGCACGGCGATGAGCTGAAGGCCGCTGCCCGCAAGGCGCTGCCGAAAGAGAAGGACATCGAAGCGTGGATCGCCCCGGCGCTGTTTGCCGATGCACAGCTCAACGTGCGCTTTGTGGGCGAAGAAGAAGGCCGCACGCTCAACCGCACCTACCGAGACAAGGACTACGCCACCAATGTGCTGACGTTCTCGTACGCAGAAAGCGAGGAAGACCCGGTTGCCGCCGACATCGTGCTGTGCTGCCCGGTGGTGGAGAAGGAAGCCAAGGAACAAGGCAAGCCACTGGTCGCGCACTATGCGCACCTGATCGTGCACGGCGCGCTGCATGCTCAGGGCTATGACCACGAAGACCCTGCCGATGCCGAAGAGATGGAAGGCATCGAAACCGAGATCCTCGGCGATCTGGGTTTTGCCGATCCGTACGCGAGCCGCTGACGCGCATCCCCTATTGCTCTCAAACGCCGGCCGTGTGCCGGCGTTTTTGCTTCCTGCTACACAAACGAAACACCGCGTTTCAACGCTGAATCAAGTCCGTTTTCCGCAGATCCAGTCCTGACAAGGGTTTGCGGCATTTCCTCCGCCATTCGATGCAGGCGCGCGCCCATCGAATCGCTCATACGCCCCGCATCGACCGTCGGCCATCCGGTACCCGCCCTGCTCTCCGTATGGCGCATGGGCTTTGCCATGGCAATCCCTATCCTCGACACATAAGCCGCCACCCGAGCGCGCTCGATAAACGTCGCCACGCAAGGCGTCATGGGCCAACCCACGCACAGGCGGGCTCGGCCCCCCGGGGAGGTCATCATGCGTCAACGTTTCATGGACAGCATCCCATGGGCTACGCTGCTCGTGGGCGTCGGTGTCGGCACTGCGTTGGCGGTCACGCCACGCATCGCCCACGCAGACCACAAGCAATCGTGCTACGCGGGCATCGTCGTCGTGTTCGACGGCGCATGGCATCCGGGCGCGCAGATTGCTTGCCGCACCGTCAATGTCTCGGGCAGCAACAACGTGGTCGGCGCGGAAGTGAACTTCATGATCGCGCAGGGCACGATCCGCCCACGTGTACAGGCAGTGGTCGGCAGTACCAGCGTGCAAGCGCTCATCGGCGGCGGCTACGACTTCGCGAGCAGCAAGGCGCTGGTAGGCGTCGGCGCAACCGGCGACCACTGGTTGGCCGGCGCCGATATGGAAATCGCCGGACGCTGGACGGCCTACGCCGGCGCCACCACGCTCGGCCGCTACCACAGCAACAAATCGGACCCCGTCACCACGCCGGCACCAGCTCCTGTGACCAGCAACGTGACGGCACCACCCTCCACGAACAACAACTCGCCGGCCCCCGCTCCAGCGCCCGGCAAATCGCCTAGCCCAAGCCCTAGCCCAAGCCCTAGCCCAAGCCCAAGCCCTAGCCCTAGCCCTAGCCCGAGTCCGAGTCCGAGTCCGAGTCCGAGTCCAACTCCAACTCCAACTCCGACACCGACACCGACACCGACACCGAC
>NZ_JAELUI010000611.1 GCF_016429285.1 Ralstonia sp. ASV6 | reverse complement strand
CCCCCCCCCCCCCCCCCCCCCCCCCCCCCCCCCCCCCCCCCCCCCCCCCCCCCCCCCCCCCCCCCCCCCCCCCCCCCCCCCCCCCCCCCCCCCCCCCCCCCCCCCCCCCCTTTTTAATGATACGCCGCCCACCGAGATCTACACTCCACGGCCTTCGTCGGCAGCGTCAGATGTGTATAAGAGACAGGGTTGATGCTCATCATGGTGATGATGACTTCGCTTGCACCGGTGGTGGAGCGGTCGGTCATGGATGCGTTGGAACTCAGTGGGCGGGCGTTTACTCAGTTTGGGGCGACGCCTCGCTAGCGCGGTA
>NZ_JAELUI010000610.1 GCF_016429285.1 Ralstonia sp. ASV6 | reverse complement strand
CCCCCCCCCCCCCCCCCCCCCCCCCCCCCCCCCCCCCCCCCCCCCCCCCCCCCCCCCCCCCCCCCCCCCCCCCCCCCCCCCCCCCCCCCCCCCCCCCCCCCCCCCCCCCCTTTTTAATCATCCGCCCCCCACCGAGATCTACACTCCACGGCCTTCGTCGGCAGCGTCAGATGTGTATAAGAGACAGGAATCGATGTACTTCGATCGCGCGGCAAACGATTGGAGCCGGCATCACCAGGTGCCGCTTGCGCTCGTCACCGATTTCGCGGCGCGCGCGGGCTTCTCCATTAAGCACCGCCTGCCCTGGGGCGCG
>NZ_JAELUI010000609.1 GCF_016429285.1 Ralstonia sp. ASV6 | reverse complement strand
CCCCCCCCCCCCCCCCCCCCCCCCCCCCCCCCCCCCCCCCCCCCCCCCCCCCCCCCCCCCCCCCCCCCCCCCCCCCCCCCCCCCCCCCCCCCCCCCCCCCCCCCCCCCCCTTTTTAATGACCCGCCGCCCACCGAGATCTACACTCCACGGCCTTCGTCGGCAGCGTCAGATGTGTATAAGAGACAGCTCCAATGCAATGCGCTCGAACACGCGCTCGCGCAACTGGCCGCCATCACTGGCGACCTCGCGAATCCACAGCGGCGGAAACCACGGCGTGCTTGCGGCCATCGCCACCATGCGCTGCGCCACGCC
>NZ_JAELUI010000608.1 GCF_016429285.1 Ralstonia sp. ASV6 | reverse complement strand
CCCCCCCCCCCCCCCCCCCCCCCCCCCCCCCCCCCCCCCCCCCCCCCCCCCCCCCCCCCCCCCCCCCCCCCCCCCCCCCCCCCCCCCCCCCCCCCCCCCCCCCCCCCCCCTTTTTAATCATCCGCCCACCACCGAGATCTACACTCCACGGCCTTCGTCGGCAGCGTCAGATGTGTATAAGAGACAGGATGATGATGTTGTGCTCGGCGAATCGGAAACGCTGCTGGGTGTGGATCCGCTGGTGGCCTCCACCCGCATGCTGGCAGGCCTCTCGCTGGATCGCGCCAATGAAGATGCTGCGCAGACGCTGGCC
>NZ_JAELUI010000607.1 GCF_016429285.1 Ralstonia sp. ASV6 | reverse complement strand
CATGTCTGCGCCGGCGTGCTGTGGCGCGTGTGTCGTCATGGCTGATATCGCGCCCACGCTCGATATCGATGCACCCAACGCGCCGGCCTTGCTGGGCAGCATCAGCGCACCGGACATCCTCACCCCTGTCTCTTATACACATCTGACGCTGCCGACGAAGGCCGTGGAGTGTAGATCTCGGTGGTCGGCGGATCATTAAAAAAGGGGGGGGGGGGGGGGGGGGGGGGGGGGGGGGGGGGGGGGGGGGGGGGGGGGGGGGGGGGGGGGGGGGGGGGGGGGGGGGGGGGGGGGGGGGGGGGGGGGGGGGGGGGGG
>NZ_JAELUI010000606.1 GCF_016429285.1 Ralstonia sp. ASV6 | reverse complement strand
CCCCCCCCCCCCCCCCCCCCCCCCCCCCCCCCCCCCCCCCCCCCCCCCCCCCCCCCCCCCCCCCCCCCCCCCCCCCCCCCCCCCCCCCCCCCCCCCCCCCCCCCCCCCCCTTTTTAATGATCCGCCCACCACCGAGATCTACACTCCACGGCCTTCGTCGGCAGCGTCAGATGTGTATAAGAGACAGGCTCCAGCCGGCGTGCTGCATGTGATGCGCAACCACGGCCTTGAGCGCCGGAATCATCGGCAACGCCTGCGCGATCGTGCGCAACGCCGTCACCGTTGCCTCCCAGACTGCGCGGTCATCAGCCGT
>NZ_JAELUI010000088.1 GCF_016429285.1 Ralstonia sp. ASV6 | reverse complement strand
TGGCGCCCTCGCCCAGCAGCCCGAAGAAAGCCAGCAGGCCGAGCACGAACAGCGTGCGGCCCGTGTTCGGGTGCGCGGGGTCCCCGTCCGCATGTACGTGATCGGGCAGCATGAACGGCCCCGCACCCAGCGCCGTCGCCATCAAGATCAGCGCCATGCCGCCGCAATGCACGGCCGGCGGCACGCCCAACTCCAACAGCACGCCGCCCGCGGCTGCACCCACCATGCCGCCCAGGCTAAACATGCCGTGCAACGACGAAATGATCGGCTTGTGGTGGTTGGCCTCCACCGTGGTGGCCTGCGCATTGATGGCCACGTCGAAACCCACGGTGCTGATGCCGAACACAAAGAGCGCCACCAGCAGCGCCGGGTAGCTGGGCATCAGCATGATTAGCGCCAGCATCGCGGCGAACGCCATGCCGCCGCGCATGCTGGCGTGCTGCGTGCCGACGCGCGCCACCCAGCGGCCCACGAATTTGATGGTGAGGATGGCGCCCGCGGCCACCATGAACATCGCCAGTGACAATGACGCTTCGGACAGTCCGAAGCGGGCTTTCACGGTGGGAATGTGGATACCCCAGGTCGCAAACGTTGCACCGTTGACGAAAAAGAGCGCCATCGTCGCCGCGCGGGCTGGCAGGGGAAGCCGGCGTGGCTGCAGTACGCCGGCAGATTGCACGAATTCGGAAGACATGAGGACCACGTGGAATGCGTTTGCCGCACGAACGTCGCGTGGCAAAGGCGCCATGCTACCGCGCCAAGCTGATCACTGCTTTGCGCATGGTCCTCCGGGCGATGTCGCCGCCGTCACACGCGGATGATTCTTCAGGAATTGGACGATGAACGTCGCATTGCTTGTCGTCCGAAGCATGGGGTCACTGCGTTAACATGCCTGCATCCGCACTCGGCGCACGCACGTGTGCCCCACTCTGCTCCCCGCCCGATGGCCCGAATTCGCTCGACCCGTTTGTTGAACCTGTCGCGCAGCGCACTTGTCTGCGCTACGCTCCTCGCCCTCACGGCTGCACCGCTGGCGCATGCCAAGAAACCCAAAGCCCACGCCGCACAAGCCACGCCCGCCGCGAGCGCGGCACAGAAGCGTCAGGCTGCACGCAATCCCGCCGGGTTGCCTGCCAATGTGGCACTGGCATTTTCCCGTGCGCATATCCCGCTCGACGCGGTGAGCGTGTTCGTGATCCGCACTGGCACCGCCACGCCCATCCTGCAGTGGAACGCCGATGCCGGCATGAACCCGGCGTCGACCATGAAGCTGCTGACCACCTTTGCCGGGCTGGACCTGCTGGGCCCCAACTTCCGCTGGAAGACCACGGCCTACGCCGACAACCAGCCCGTCAACGGCACGCTCAACGGCAACCTCTACCTGCGCGGCCAGGGCGATCCGAAGCTGATTCCCGAAGAGCTGGTCAAGCTGGTGAGCGATGTGCGCCGCGCCGGCGTGGATGAGCTGGCCGGCAACATCGTGCTGGACCGCACGTATTTCGAGAACGGCCTGTCGGAAGCGCCACCGCTCGACGGCGACAGCGGACGCGCCTACAACGTGGCACCCGATGCGCTGCTGTATTCGTTCAAGACGCTCACCTTCACGCTCACGCCTGACGCCGGCAACGGCGCGGTCAACATCGATGTGTCGCCACCGCTGGCGCAACTGCAGATCGACAACCAGCTGCGCACCACGCGCGGCGGCTGCGGCGACTGGAAGACGGCCTCCGGCGCCAACATCACGACGCAGACCGATGGCCACGTGCTTGCCAGCTTCGACGGCCGTTATGCGGCTGCCTGTGGAGAACGCGTCTACAACATCGCCGCGCTCACGCATGCCGACTTCATCTGGGGCGGCTTCCTGGCGCTGTGGCAACAAGCGGGCGGTACAACCCGCTTCACGCCCGGCCTGCGTGAGGGCAAGGTGCCGCGCCAGGCCGTGCTGCTGGCCACGCACTACGGCCCTACGCTGGCGGAGGTCGTGCACGACATCGACAAGTATTCGAACAACGTGATGGCACGCCAGCTCTTCCTCACCATTGGGGCAGAGATCGGCCGCAAGCCGGCTTCGGTGCCGCAATCGACGGACGTCATCAACCGCTGGCTTGCCAAGCAGAACCTGACGATGCCGGAGCTGGTGCTGGAGAACGGCTCGGGCCTGTCGCGCGTCGAGCGCATCAGCGCGCGCAACATGGGGCGCCTGCTGCAACAGGCCGACGCCAACCCGAACGGCGGCATCCTGCGTGACGCACTGCCCGTGGTGGGCGTGGACGGCACCATGCGCAACCGGCTCACGCGCGCCGGTGTGGCCGGCAACGCCGAGATCAAGACCGGCACGCTCAATGACGTACGCGCCATTGCCGGCTATGTGGAAGGCGAGAACGGCGAGCGCTTCGTGGTGGTCAGCATGATCAACCACCCGAACGCCAGCGCCGGCCAGGCCGCGCACGACGCACTGCTGCAATGGATCTACCAGGGCGCGCCGCGATGACCCGGCCGAACACGCGCGCGGCGCTTCTCGGCATTACAGGCACCTCGGGCAGCGGCAAGACCACGCTCGTCGAGCAGCTCATTGCCCGCTTCGTGCGCGATGGGCGCCGCGTGGCCGCCATCAAGCACACGCATCATGGTTTCGATCTCGACACGCCGGGCAAGGATTCGCACCGCATGCGCTCGGCCGGCAGCGCCGAGGTGGTGCTGGTGGGCGGCGAGCGCCTCGTACTGATGCGCGAATTCGGCCCGACACAAGAACCCGAGTTGACCGACGTGCTGGCACTGCTGTCCCCCGAGACCGACGTGGTGATCGTGGAGGGCTACAAACGCAGTGATTTCCCCAAGATCGAGGTCTTCCGTCCCGCGCTTGGGCGTGCGCCACTGTGGCCGGAAATCGGTGGCGTGGTGGCCGTCGCCACGGATGCAACGGATGCCGTTCAGGTACCTGAACACGTGACCGTGCTCGACCTGAATGATGTCGACGCGGTCTACCGGTTTGCCATGCAGCAGATTGCAAAAGCATCCACATGAAGCACTCTTAACATCTGGGCGATGCAGCTTGGCTATGATGGGGCGTTGAATTTTTTCGCCAGCCCCCCTCCCAACAATATGCTTTCCCGTCTCTCAGCCGCGCTTCTTGGCGCGGCATTTTTTTGCGCGGCGCTGCCCGCCACCGCGCGTGATTGGATCCCCCCGACGGCCACACTCGGCCATGGCGCACAGGTCCATCAGTTCGTGCTGATCGATCCCTCGACCGGGAAGCCGATGCCTAACGCGCGCTACCGTCTGTTCCTTCCGGGTCACACCATCGCAGGGAAACCGCCCAAGAAAGATGAAGACGACAGCGTGATCTTCGGCACGACCGATGGTGCGGGGCGTACGGTCAAGGTCCGCCTGCACAAGCGCTACCCGGCCAAGCGCTGGATACTCAACCCGATCATCGGGCAGGGCGAGTTTGGTGAATCCTTTCACCTGGTCAGCAAATTCGATGACGTCTCGCTGAGCCACTTCCCGTACCTGCTGGATGTCACGGACGAATACCTGATCTGCGGCCGCGCCAATGACGAGGGCTATTCGTACTACGCGCAGTCACGGGAACCACGCACCGTCCAACTCGATACCGACATGCAGTTCACGCCCGAGGACTACGCTTGGTGCGCCGGCCCCGGCAGAGCCATCGCCAATGCAGACGAGACGCAAAGCCCGTCGGCGCTCTATGCGCAGTACCTGGGTGCAATGATCGCCAACAGTGCAAAGCTCAGTGAAGGCTTTCAGGACCGCATCGCTCGCAAGCTGATGTCACTGGCCATTACCGAGCGCAACCCAGAACACATCGACCTCGCACTTGACGTGCGCCCGGTGCCTGACGACAAGCTCAACAGCTACGGCTATGAACTCGCCGACGCAGGGCTGCGTGTGGAGCGCGGCCTGTCCATGATCGAAACCTATCTGGCAAAACACCCGGACGATCCGTTCGCCCTCGACAGTAGGGGCTGGGCGCTATACAGGCTGGGCCGCAATGAAGAGGCGCTCAGCGCGTTCGACCGCTCCATCGCCGTCTTCAATCAACCGAATGGCAACTATGGCATCAGCGACGACCTGGTACGTGAGGCCCGTGCGGAAGGTCTCGCACACAAGGGCGAGGTGTTGTGGAAACTCGGCCGGACCGACGAAGCGCAGGAGGTCTTCAAACAAGGCCTCGACATCTGGCCGAAGAGCGATGTACTGAAGGCGACCCTGGCCCGCCTGGCAGTAGTGTTGCCGGCGCCGACAGCGCAGTAGTGCACGCATCGCCCCGCAAATAAAAACGCCCGCTTGCGCGGGCGCTTTGCTTGAACCGGTACTTGCTGGATCAGTGCATCAGGCTGTCCGCCAGCAAACGCTGCAGCACGTTGCTCGCGATCAGGCGATGGCCGCCCGTGGTCGGGTGCACTCCGTCGGCGAACAGGTAGGACTGGTCTGCACCGGCCGCCACCAGCGTGTTGGCCGAGCAAAACAGCGAGCTACCGCCAGCGCCCGGCACCAGTGCGTCAATTTTCGCCGCATCACAGGCCGGCGTGGTCGTGTTGGAGAAACCAAACTGTGCGCCGTTTTGAATCACGGCGGCAAATTGCGCATTGAAGTCGATCACGCGTGCAGTGGTGCCCGCCAGGCCGCTCTGCAGCGTAGCGTTGAACGCGCTCACAAGTGGTGCGTCTGCAGCCGTACCACCAGGCGTCAGGCTGCTGTCGGGCAAGTTGAGCACGTAGAGCTGCGTCGCGTTCTTGCTGATCATGTCTTTGATATAGCCGACCAATTCAGTCGCCGCCTGCTGGACCTGCGCCATCGCGATAGCGGGCGTAACGCCCGAACCAGGCGTGGCCGCGACACCAGCCCAGTAGAAGACGTCGTTACTACCGGCGAGCACGAACACCACGTCACTGCTGCCATTGAAGGTGTTATTGCTGGCCGCGTAGAAGTTGGCGAGTTGCTGCTTGATCGAGTACGGACCTGCACTGTCAGTCACCCGTGAGCCGCCTTGTGCGTAGTCAAAGCAGCCGGGTTTCGGGCAGGAGTGCACCAAAGCGTTGGCATCGATCATCACAGCCGGCGTGAGCGCCACGCCCAGTTGCGAAGCTACGGCTTCCGCCCAGATCGGACCTGGGTTGGTCGTGTGCTTGCCGCCGCCCACTGTTTGAGCCGTGGGCGTCAAAGTGCCGGCGTCACTTAGGCTATCGCCGAATACCACCATGCGCTGGATATTGGGAACCTTGGACTCGCTACCTTCATCAGATCCGCCACCGCATGCGGCCAGGCCCAAAGTTAGGGCAATGGATGCGGCACTCAGCAACTCACGCAATTTCATCGTTTTCTCCCGTGTGGACTTTTGATCCGCGGGCGTTGCCCGCACGCGTTCAAAGCCCATTAGAAGACACCATGCCCGAGTGTGCCCAAATTATGGATAGATGATGAACATGAGGAGAACGCCTGCCTTTTGATGGAATGACATCGATGCAGCGTATCGGCTTGCTTCGACACCGATCGAATAGACGGTACGTTTGCCAAGCATAAAAAAACGCCCGCGATGCTGCGGGCGCTTTGCTTGGTACGGTACGTGCAGATCAGTGCATCAGGCTGTCCGCCAGCAAACGCTGCAGCACGTTGCTCGCGATCAGGCGATGGCCGCCCGTGGTCGGGTGCACTCCGTCGGCGAACAGGTAGGACTGGTCTGCACCGGCCGCCACCAGCGTGTTGGCCGAGCAAAACAGCGAGCTACCGCCAGCGCCCGGCACCAGTGCGTTGATCTTGGTCGCATCGCAAGCCGGCGTGCTGGTATTGCTGAAGCCGAACTGCGTGCCGTTCTGGATCACGGCGGTCAGTTGCGAGTTGAAGTCGATCACGCGAGCGGTGGTACCCGTCAGGCCGGCTTGCAGCGTGGTGTTGAACGTACCCACCAGCGCATGCAGCAGTGCCTGGCCTTGCGGGCCGCCCGCCACGCCTTGCGGCGTCAGGCTGCTGTCCGGCAGGTTGAACACGTAGAGCTGCGTCGCGTTCTTGCTGATCATGTCCTTGATGTAACCGACCAGATCGGTCGCAGCCTGTTGCACCTGCGCAGTGGCGATGGCCGGCGTCACGCCCGAGTTCGGCGTGGCGACAGCGGCAGCCCAGTAGAAGATGTCGTTGTTGCCACCGAACACGAACACCACGTCACCGCTACCGTTGAACGTGTTGTTGCTGGCCGCGTAGAAGTTGGCGAGCTGCTGCTTGACCGGATAGGTCAGCGCGCCTGCACCGCCGTTGTGGCCGATGCCGTTCGGATCGGTCACGCGCGAACCGCCTTGCGCATAGTCAAAGCAACCGGGTTTCGGGCAGGTCTGCACCTGGTTCGCGTAACCCATCACTGCCGGCGTGAGCGCCACGCCCAGTTGCGATGCCACGGTTTCCGCCCACACCGGGCCGGGGTTGGTGGTGAACCTGCCACCGCCCACAGCGGCCGCTGCCGGTGTGTAGGTGCCAGCGTCGCTCAGGCTGTCGCCGAACACCACCACGCGCTGAACCTTGGGGGCGCTGCTGCTGTTACCGCTTTGATCGGATTCGCCGCCGCAAGCGGCCAGGCCCAAGGCAAGGGCCGCCGATGCGAGCCCCATCCATTGACGCAACTTCATGGTCTGTCTCCCGTATGGAATTTTTTTGATCTGTGGTGCGTTGCCCGTGCGTTTGAAGCACGCCAGACGACACAACGCCCAAGTGTAGCGAGGTTGGCAGGTGCACGGCGAACGCGTGCAGCCTAAGAATTAGAGGCCCAACTCGAACTAAGCGGCGAACGCGGCGGCGGCGCGACGCAGGCGGTCGTTGACGGCTGCCCAGGCGGGGGTATCGGCTAGGGTTTCTACCCAGATGGCGTCGTAGCCGCCGCGATCGAGCTCGCGCAGCAGTGCATACAACGCGTTGGCGTAGGCCGCAGGTGTGACCGGCGCGGCTTGCTGGTCGCAGCCTGCTGGCAATGCCACGGGCGCGCCAAGCCAGACGATGCGCTTGCCGGCAGGCAGTGCAGCCAGGCGGGCGGGCACCTCAGCCGCGCAGAGCAGATACAGCGGCGTGCGCGGCGCGTAGTGCGCCTTCAACGTGCCAGAGGCACGAGGCGCGGCAGCATCGGGCATCGCGGGCATCTCGCCGGTCACGCGCTCAATGTCGTCGGGAGTGATGGCACCTGGGCGCAGCAGCACGGGGCCGATGCCCTGGTCCAGCCGAGAGAGATCGATGATGGTGGACTCGATGCCCACGTCCACGCCGTCACCTTCGAGCACGAACACGGCATCGCCAAATTCGTCACGCACATGCTGCGCGGTCGTCGGGCTGACCTGGCCGAACTTGTTGGCCGAGGGCGCAGCAATGCCGCCACGCCCGCGCTTGAAGCGCGAGAGCAGCGCCTGCGCCACCGGATGCGACGGGCAGCGCAGCCCGATGCTGTCCTGCCCGCCCGCCACTGCAGCCGGAATGTGCGGCGCACGTTTCAGGATCAGCGTCAGCGGTCCGGGCCAGAAGGCTTCGATGAGTTGCAGCGCGATGCCGGGCACGTCATCCGCCCAGTAGGAGATGTCCGCGCCATCCACCACATGCACGATCACGGGGTGGTTGGATGGCCGCCCCTTGGCCGCGTAGATCTTGGCGATGGCCTGTGGGTTTTCGGCATCGGCGCCGAGACCATAGACAGTCTCGGTCGGGAAGGCGACCAGCTCGCCCGCCTCCAGCTTGCGCGCGGCCTCATCCAGGCGCTCGCGCGAAGGCATGACGTAGGGCGTGGTCGACTTGTGCATGATGATGCGTGCTCGCTTAATCCGGCTGCAGACCGAGCACGTGTGCGGCGTGGCGGAAGGCTTCGTCCACCACCTCCGGCGAGGTGCCGACGCAGTTCACGTGGCCCATCTTGCGGCCTGGGCGCGCATCGGCCTTGCCGTACAGGTGGACCTTGGCGCCGCTGTGGCCCATGACCTCGTGCCACGCAGGCGTACGTTCCAGACCGTATTCGAACCACACGTCGCCCAACACATTCAGCATACGCCCCGGCGAGTGCTGGCGCGTACTGCCCAGCGGCAGGCGGGCCATGGCGCGCACCTGCTGCTCGAACTGGCTGGTCTCGCACACATCCATGGTGATGTGGCCGGAATTGTGCGGGCGCGGCGCCATCTCGTTGGCCACCAGCGAGCCATCCTGCAGCACGAAGAACTCGACGCACAGCACGCCGACGTAGCCCATCTCCTCAGCGATCATCGCGGCGGCCGCGCGGGTGCGCGTGGCAATGTCATCCGACACGCTGCGCGAGGGCATGATGGTCGAGAACAGGATGCCGTCACGGTGGGCGTTCTCGGCCAACGGCCAGGTGGCGGTGCTGCCATCGGCGGCACGGGCGGCCAGCACAGACACCTCGTACGCCAGCGGCAGCATCTTCTCCAGCACGCACGGCACGTGCTGCATGGCACCCCAGGCGGCGCGCAGTTCTTCAATCGTCGAGACGCGCGCTTGCCCCTTGCCGTCATAGCCCATGCGGGCAATCTTCAGGATGCCGGGCAGCAGGTCCGCAGGCAATTGCTCAATGTCGGCTTCGTGCTCGATCACCCAGCTCGGTGCCGGGTGGATACCTGTGCGGGCGGCGCACAGCGCGAAGAACTTCTTCTCGGCGATGCGGTTCTGGGCGATCGACACGCAGTTGGCGCGCGGTGCGACAAACGCACCCAGTTGCTCCAGGCGGTCGAGCGCGAGTGCCGGCACGTTTTCGAATTCGGTGGTAACGGCTGGGCACAGCGCCGCCATTTCAGCCAGCGCGGCTTCATCGGTGTAACCCGCGCACAGGTGGCGCTCGGCGATGGTGCCGGCGGGGCTGTTTGGGTCCGGATCAAGCACGCAGACCTTGTAGCCCATCGCCTGCGCAGCGTGCGTGAACATGCGGCCAAGCTGGCCGCCGCCCAGCATGCCCAGCCAGGCATCGGGCAGGATCGCGTTGGGAACGTTCAGCGCGCGGGATTCCGGGGTATGAGCTTGCGCCAGGCGCGGGTTCAGGTCGTCGGCCATGAATCAGGTCGTAGGTTGCTTAGGCGCCGTGCACGGGGAGCGTCATCCCGCGTGCCACTTCGGTTTGTTGCGCGCGGAAGGCTTCGAGCTTGTCGGCCAGCGCTGCATCGGTGGTCGCGATGGTGGCGATGGCCGCGAGCGCCGCATTGGCCGCACCCGCTTCACCAATGGCAAATGTCGACACCGGAATGCCCTTGGGCATCTGCACGATGGAGAGCAGCGAGTCTTCGCCGCGCAGGTACTTGGATGGCACCGGCACGCCGAACACCGGCACGATCGTCTTGGCGGCGATCATGCCCGGCAGGTGTGCTGCCCCGCCGGCACCGGCGATGATGGCGCGCAAACCCCGGCCGCGTGCAGCTTCAGCGTAGCGAAACATGTCGTCCGGCATGCGATGCGCCGAGACAACTTGCGCTTCGAACGGAATGCCGAACTGCGTGAGCATGTCCACAGCGTGGCGCATGACTTCCCAGTCGGAGCTGGAGCCCATCACCACGCCAACGAGCGGAGCAGATTGCTGTGCGGTCATCGTCGTCGCTCCTGGTTTAACGCAGCGACTCGCCGGTCAGGCGGGTCAGTGCTTCACGGTACTTGCTGGCAGTCTTCTCGATCACGTCGGCCGGCAGTTGCGGCGCCGGAGCGGTCTTCGGCCACGGCTTGCCGTCGATGCGCACGGCT
Source organism: Ralstonia sp. ASV6 (assembly GCF_016429285.1). GTDB lineage: Bacteria > Pseudomonadota > Gammaproteobacteria > Burkholderiales > Burkholderiaceae > Ralstonia > Ralstonia flaminis. Next base: position 14,233 of record NZ_JAELUI010000088.1, on the reverse strand, counting down.
TCGAGCCAGTCGCGCACGAACTGCTTGTCGAACGATGGCGGGTTGGTGCCCACCTGGTACGAATCGGCCGGCCAGAAGCGCGAGGAATCTGCCGTGAGCGCCTCATCCATCAGCGTGAGGGTGCCGTTCTCATCCAGACCGAATTCGAACTTGGTGTCAGCAATGATGATGCCGCGCGTGGCGGCAAAGTCGGCGGCTTCCTTGTACAGGCGGATGCTCACGTCGCGGATCTGTGCGGCAAGATCCGCACCGATGCGGCGCTCGACTTCATCGAAGGAGATGTTCTCGTCGTGCTCGCCCACGTCAGCCTTGGCGGCGGGGGTGAAGATCGGCTCGGGCAGCTTCTGCGCGTTCTGCAGGCCGGGGGCCAGGTGCACGCCGCACACGGCGCCGGTCGCCTGGTAGTCCTTCCAACCGCTGCCGGCCAGATAGCCGCGCACCACGGCTTCCACCAGGATCGGCTTCAGGCGCTTGACCACGATGGCGCGGCCGCGCACCTGGTCGACTTCGTTCGGAGCCACCACGGTTTCCGGTGCGATGCCCGTCTCGTGCGTCGGCACGATGTGGCGCAGCTTGTTGAACCAGAAATCCGACATCTGTGCCAAGACCTTGCCCTTGTCCGGAATCGGCTGACCGAGGATCACGTCAAACGCCGACAGGCGGTCAGTAGTGACCATCAGCAGCTTGTCGTCGCCGACGGCGTAGTTCTCGCGCACCTTGCCACGGCCGAGCAACGGCAGGCTAGTGATCGACGATTCATAAAGGGCGGTGGATGCAGGGGTGGCGGACACGGCGGAACCCGAGAGGAGATGAGAAAACGTGGAAGGCCAGCATTATACGTGGCCCATGCAATGCAAAACGGCTGGCGCAGTGCCAGCCGTTTGCTCGTGGTGACGCGAAATGCTTACTGCACCACTTGCGCCAGCTTGCCGTTGCTGTAGTCAGCGGCCATCACCGACAGGCTGACCGGCTTGATCTTGCCAGCCTGGCCTTCACAGCCGAACTGGATGTAACGCTGCTTGCAGACTTGCTTGGCCGCCTCACGCGCGGGCTTGAGCCATTCGCGGGCATCGAACTTGTCCGGGTTCTCGGCCAGGAACTTGCGCACGGCGCCGGTCATGGCCAGGCGGATGTCGGTGTCGATGTTGATCTTGCGCACGCCGTACTTGATGGCTTCCTGGATTTCCTCGACCGGCACGCCGTAGGTTTCCTTCATCTTGCCGCCGTACTGGTTGATGATGGCCAGCAGTTCTTGCGGCACGGAGGACGAGCCGTGCATCACCAGGTGGGTGTTCGGGATACGCGCGTGGATTTCCTTCACGCGGCTAATCGCGAGGATGTCGCCGGTGGGCTTGCGCGAGAACTTGTAGGCGCCGTGGCTGGTGCCGATGGCGATGGCCAGAGCGTCCAGTTGGGTGGCCTTGACGAACACAGCAGCCTCTTCCGGATCGGTCAGCATCTGGCTGTGATCCAGCTTGCCGGCAGCGCCAATGCCATCTTCCTCGCCGGCATCACCGGTTTCCAGGTTGCCCAGGCAGCCGAGTTCACCCTCGACGGTCACGCCAACCTTGTGCGCCATGTCGACCACGCGACGCGTGACGTCCACGTTGTAGTCGAAGCTCGACGGCGTCTTGCCGTCTTCCATCAGCGAGCCGTCCATCATGACCGAGCCGAAGCCCAGGTCGATGGCGCCCTGGCAGATGGCCGGGCTTTGGCCGTGATCCTGGTGCATCACCAGCGGGATCTCCGGATAGGCTTCAACGGCGGCCTGGATCAGGTGCTTGATGAAAGCCTCGCCGGCGTACTTGCGGGCGCCTGCGCTGGCTTGCAGGATCACCGGCGCGCCGGTTTCCTTGGCCGCTTCCATCACGGCCTGGACCTGCTCCAGGTTGTTCACGTTGAATGCCGGCAGGCCGTAGCCGTTTTCAGCGGCGTGGTCCAGCAGTTGGCGCATGGAAACGAGTGGCATGGTTTTCTCCTATGGGTCGATCTGTATTCGGTCTCAGGAACGCTTTTAGCAAACAGCGTTCCGTCATGGGCGTCAGTGCATGCCGACGCGGACAATCTTGAGTGTGTTGGTACCGCCCGCCTGCCCCATCGGCTCGCCGACGGTCAGGACGATGAAGTCGCCGCGCTGCACGACGCCGCGCGCAACCAGCAGTTCTTCCGCCTGATGCAGCGCCTCATCGCGGTCAGTGCTGGTGGCCAGTGGCAGCGCCTGCACGTTGCGGTACAGGGCCATCTTGCGTTGCGAGCCCACGTTGGGTGTCATCGCATAGATCGGCACATTGATGCCGTGACGGCTCATCCACAGTGCAGTGGCGCCAGAATCGGTCAGCGCGGCAATCGCCTTCACTTGTAAATGGTAGGCCGTGAACAGCGCCCCCATGGCGATCGATTGATCAATGCGGCTGAAGGTCTGTTCGAGGAAATCCGTGTCCAGGTGCACCGGCTGCGACTTCTCGGCTTCCACGCAGATGGCTGCCATGGCTTCGATGGTCTCGACCGGATAGCGGCCCGCGGCGGTCTCGGCGGAGAGCATCACCGCATCCGTGCCGTCCAGCACGGCGTTGGCAACGTCCGACACCTCGGCACGCGTCGGCACCGGGTTGACGATCATCGATTCCATCATCTGCGTGGCGGTGATGGTCAGCTTGTTGGCTTCGCGCGCGAGCTTGATCATGCGCTTTTGCAGCGCCGGCACCGCCGCGTTGCCCACTTCCACCGCCAGGTCGCCACGGGCGACCATGATGCCGTCGGACGCCGCCAGGATCTCTTCGAGCACGCCCGGGCGGATGGCCTCGGCACGCTCGATCTTGGCAATCATGCGCGGCTTATGGTTGTGCGGCGCACCGGCCACCACGGCCAGCTGGCGCGCCATTTCCATGTCGGTGGCGTTCTTGGGGAAGCTGACCGCAACGTAGTCGGCGCCCAGCGCCATCGCGGTCTTGATGTCTTCCATGTCCTTGGCGGTCAGCGCCGGCGCCGACAGCCCGCCGCCCTGGCGGTTGATACCTTTGTTGTTGGACAGCTCACCGCCAATCTTGACGATGGTTTCAATCTCCTCGCCCACCACGCGCGCGACCTGCAGCACGATCAGGCCGTCATTGAGCAGCAGCAAATCACCAGGGCCGACGTCGCGCGGCAGCTCCTTGTAGTCGAGGCCAGCGCGCTCCTGGTTGCCCAGTTCGCAACGCGCATCGAGCGTGAAGCGGTCGCCTGGGTTCAGCGTGATCTTGCCGGTCTCGAACTTGCCGACGCGGATCTTCGGACCCTGCAGGTCGGCCATGATGGCCACCTCGCGCCCCACCGAGCGCGCCACCTCACGTACGAGCTGCGCGCGGTCGATGTGATCCTGCGCGGTGCCGTGCGAGAAGTTCAACCGCACCACATCCACGCCGGCCGCAATCATGCGTGTCAGGATTTCCTGCGAGCTGGACGCAGGGCCGAGGGTGGCGACGATCTTGGTGGCGCGGGTCATGGGCAGCGGTGTCTCGTTGGTGTTATTGGAGTTGGATAGCGCAAACGCAATCAGGCGGCTGCCGGACTCTTGGCGCGCTGCTCCAGAATCTCCACGGCCGGCAGCGTCTTGCCTTCCAGGAACTCCAGGAACGCACCGCCGCCAGTGGAGATATAGCCCACCTTGTCAGCGATGTTGTACTTGGCGATGGCCGCCAGCGTGTCGCCGCCGCCTGCAATCGAGAAGCCCGACGAGGCAGCGATGGCCTCGGCCAGCACCTTGGTGCCGTTGCCGAACTGGTCGAACTCGAACACGCCGACCGGGCCGTTCCACACGATCGTGCCGGCGGCCTTGAGCTGGTCAGCCAGCATGGCGGCGGTCTTCGGTCCGATATCGAGAATCATGTCGTCATCCGCCACGTCCTTCACATCCTTGACGGTAGCGGCAGCAGTGGCGCTGAATTCCTTGGCGCACACCACATCCACGGGAATGGGCACCGACGCGCCGCGTGCAGCCATCAGGTCGATGATGGTCTTGGCGTCGCCCACCAGATCGGCTTCGGCCAGCGACTTACCGATCTTCAGGCCGGCAGCCAGCATGAACGTGTTGGCGATGCCGCCGCCGACGATCAGGTTGTCCACCTTGTCGGCCAGCGACTTCAGGATGGTCAGCTTGGTCGACACCTTGGAGCCGGCCACGATCGCCACCAGCGGACGCGCCGGTTGGCCCAGTGCCTTGCCCAGCGCATCGAGTTCTGCGGCCAGCAGCGGGCCGGCACAGGCGACAGGAGCGAACTTGGCGATACCGTGGGTGGTGGCTTCCGCGCGGTGGGCGGTGCCGAAGGCGTCGTTGACATAGACGTCGCACAGCTTGGCCATCTTCTGAGCCAGTTCGTCGCTGTTCTTCTTCTCGCCCTTGTTCACGCGGCAGTTCTCCAGCAGCACAACCTGGCCGGGCGCAACGTCCACACCATCCACCCAGTTCTGCACCAGCGTCACGTCACGGCCCAGCAGCTCGGACAGGCGCTTGGCGACGGGTGCCAGCGAGTCTTCCGGCTTGAACTCGCCCTCGGTCGGGCGGCCCAGGTGCGACGTGACCATCACGGCGGCACCCGCGCCCAGCGCAGCCTCGATGGCCGGCACGGAAGCGCGGATGCGGGTGTCTTCGGTGATGTTGCCGGCGTCGTCTTGCGGCACGTTGAGGTCGGCGCGGATAAACACACGCTTGCCGGCAAGCTTGCCTTCGGAGATGAGATCGGACAGACGCAGAACGTGAGGCATGGCAGCAACAGTAGGAATCGCGGAAAACGACGATTTTACCTGATCACCCTTGCACGCTCGCCGTAAAACGGGCGAACGAAACCCCGAATCCCCTGACCAGGGGAGCGCGCCTATCTTCACAATCCTCCACAAAGCTAGAATGTGCGCGCCAATAAACATAAATACGTCGGGAGTTTGATATGAGCCAAGCGCCAACTCTGGGCCGCGCCACGCTGGCGGCCGCCTTGACCACCCTGCTGCTGACCGCTTGCGGCGGCGGCGACGGAGCCTCCACAGGCGCCACTTCCAGCACCCAGCCGGACGGCGGATCGACCGGCACCCCAACCTCACCCACCACGCCGGCCGCCGGCCCGCTCGCGCTGAACATGCTGGAGTTTGCGCAGACGCACGTGCTGCCCGAGAGCGGTCTCACCTGGACGCTGCCGAACACCACTGGCACGCTGCAGCTCACCGGCAATCGGGGCGCGCTGGCGCTGGCGTCGATCGGGCAGGCGGATGTTCAGCAACCCAAGCTGGAAGCCTGGCGCAACGGCGCGCTGGTCGGCAGCCTGGCGCTGAATGCGCCCAGCGCCCTGCCGCCGACGGAATCTGCCGGCCGCCCGTACGCAACCGACCGTTGGAGCGCGACCGTGCCCGCCGCGTGGATGGTGCCCGGCACGACATTCCGCGTATCGGCAGCCAACTACACCGCCAGCACCAGCCACACACCCAGCTTCGGCACCAATGCGGACATCACGCTGCGTGTGCTGCCGTTCTACCTCTTTGGCGCGAACGATTCGAATACGACGCCGCTGTCGACCGTCAAGGCGCCGGACGCCGTGACGCAGCAGGAGATCTTCGCCAAGTGGCCGGTCTCGGCACTGACGGCAGCCAACCACCCGATCGGGCGCGTGTCGTGGCCGAGCATGGTGATCGCGCCGCGTGCGGACAGTGGCAACGTTGCGCAGCCGGCCTACGTGGTCACGGCCATGAGCCAGCAGAAAGAGGGCTACGCGGTGATGAGCTCGGTGCTCAGCCTGATCCAGAGCCTGCGCAACGCCAACGGCGAAGGCCCGACCAACAACCAGTACTACGCGCCGATCCTGCCGGTCGATCCGGTGACGAACAAGCCGGTGTTCCTCGGTGGCGGCCTCGGCGGCGGCAATGCGGGCGTGGGCGACCAGAACTACACCGGCATCTTCATCCACGAGCAAGGCCACGCGTTCGGTCTGCCGCATGCGGGCGATGCCTACACCGCCGGCACGTATCCGTACGCAGGCGGCAGCCTGACGGGCTCGGTGTGGGGCTACGACCCGAACAAGAACCAGTTCCTCGACACCCGCGTGCCGACCACAGCCAGCAGCTACGCCAACTGTGCGAGCGGCCACCAGACCGATTCCGCCAACCGCTGCATCAAGCAAGACCCGATGCAGGGCGGCGCGGGCGATCAATCGCCGGGCTACAAGTTCGCCACGTTCTCGGATTTCAATACAGGAAAGATGCAGGCCTGGCTGCAGGGCCGCATCCTGGTCGACGCGGCGTCCCCCACCGGCTACAGCCAGTGGAATGCGGCCACCCAGGCGCGCGTGGCCTACACGCCCACAACCACCAGCAACGGCCTGTACGGCATCAACCAGAACTTGCCGACGCAGACCAACGTGCCGGTGTACGCCATCGCCATCACGTTGAGCCGCGCAGGCACGGCGGGGGTTTCGCAGATCTATCCGCCGCTGCCCTTCACCGGCAACCTGATCCAGACGTTTGACCCGACCAGCGCTGCCGACCGCGCCGCCATCGTGCCCAACACTGGCACGTACGCGTGGTACTGCCACGCCAGCGGCTGCGACTACACCGTGCGCGTGACCTACGCCGACAACTCGCAGATCACGCGAGTGCTGCAAGGCGGCTTCCGCCCGTGGTTCAGCCCGACCGGCACGCCGGCCACCAGCACGGCAGACCCGACCAGCGGCGACAGCTTCAAGCTGTGGACCATCAACGTGCCCGGCAACACGGCCATCACCAAGGTGGAGCTGCTCGATACGCCAATGGCCTGGAACGGAGTATCCGCCACGCCGACCGTGTTACTTAGCCGGTAATACCTGGGGGCGCCGCTGCAGGCGCAGCGCGCTCTCGGCACTGTAGACCGCCAGGCCGATCCAGATCAGCACGTAGCCCGCCACCTTCGGCCCGGCAAACGGCTCGTTGTAGAGCCACACGCCCAGCAGCAACTGGAGCGTGGGGCTCACATACTGCAGCAGCCCCAGCAATGAGAGCGGAATGCGCCGCGCCCCGGCGCCGAACAACAGCAGCGGCAACGCCGTCAGCGGGCCGGCCAGCGCCAGCAGCAACTGCATGCCGGGCGACGCGACCAGGAAAGCGTTCTGCTGCTGCGCGGCGAGCCAGCCCAGGTAGGCCAGCGCGAGCGGAAACAGCAGCAGCGTCTCCAGCGTCAGCCCCTCCAGCGCGCCCAGCGGCGAAGTCTTGCGCAGCAGGCCATAGAACCCGAACGAAAACGCCAGCGCCAGCGCGATCCACGGCAGCGTGCCGGCCTGCCAGGTCAGCCATGCCACTCCGGCCGCGGCCAGCGCCACCGACACCCATTGCACCGGCCGCAGCCGCTCGCCCAGCACCAGCGAGGCCAGCATCACCACCACCAGCGGGTTGATGAAGTAGCCCAGGCTTGCGTCGAGCACATGGTCATGGTTGACCGCCCAGATATAGGTCAGCCAGTTAGCCGCCAGCAATGCGGTGCTGGCCGCATAGCGTCCGACCACGCGCGGCTGTGTGCGCAGCGCCCACAACCACGCCCAGTGGCGTTTGACGAGCAGGATCACCACCATCACCGCCAGCGACCAGATCACCCGGTGCGACAAGATCTCCACCGGTGACACGGCCTTGAGCAGCTTGAAGTACAGCGGAAACAGGCCCCACATCGTGTAGGCCAGGAAGGCAAAGATCACACCATTGCGTGTGGAAGCGGAACCCGACACATTCATCCCCAGAGGCGCAGCACGGTAAACACCCCCATGCCGACGAAGATCATGCCCAGCATGCGCCGCGTCACCACATAGAAGGCGGTGGCCGCAACGCCCGCCATCAAGCGCGGGTTGGTCCAGGTCGCATCAAAATGACCCTGATTCCAGAGCAGGTCAGGCAGCACGATGGCGATGAGCGCTGCCGCCGGCGCAAAGCGCAGTGCGTGCTGCAAACGCATCGGCAACGCGACCTTGTCGCCCACGATCAGGAACAGCGAACGCGTAACGATCGTCACCACCGTCATGCCGGCGATGACCAGCCAGATCTCCAGCGCGCTCATGCGTCCCCCTCCTTGGCCGTCTTCTGTGCCGCGCGGCGGCGCTGCCATTGCAGGCGAGCGGCGGCCTCATCGGCGGCCAGGCCTGCCGCCATGGCGCCGGTGACGGCAATCACCAGGCTCAATCGATACGGCAGCTTGAAGGCAACCAGCGCCAGCACCGCCGCCACGGCCACCGCCATGAGGGTGGCCCGGCTACGAATGGTCGACACCATGACAGGAATCAGCGCGAGCGTCCCGGCCAGCGCCAGGCCCCACGCATCAGGAAACAGGCTCGCCGCGACGATGCCCAGGATGGACGACACCTGCCAGGCCACGAAGCTCAGCAGGACCATGCCCCAGTAATACCCTTCTTTGCCCACCTCCGGCGCCGCGGAGGGATATTTCTGGGTGAACAGCACAAACGGCAGATCGCCGTTGACCACGCCCAGGACCACCCGCCGCACGAACGGCAGATGCCCGAAATGCTGCGCGAGCCCCGCGCTGAAGATGATGAAGCGCACGTTGACGATGAACGCCGTCAGCAGCACCGTCCAGATCGGCAGCCCAGCCGCCAGCAGTGGCAGCACCGCCAGCTGCGACGACCCCGCATACACGAAGATCGACATACCGATCGCCTGCGGAATGGTCAGCACTGACTTGCTCATCGCCACGCCCGTCACCACGCCCCAGGTGAACACCGGCGGCAGCGACGGCATGTACGCTCGTATGCCGGCAAAGAAGCCGGCGCGTTCAGCAGGGTCGATGGCCTGCCAGCGGCGTTGTAGCGCAGCGCTCCAGCGGGCTAGTGCCATGACGCCCCCTCAAGCGGCGCATTCGTCTCTTTTTTATTGTCCGGCCAAAGGCTGCCGGCAGCGCGCGGGCGCGGATGCGTCGGGGGCGACATGAGTGGCTCGTAGGAAACACACGATTATACTTTTGATGTTAAGCGCCCGCTTAACGCCGATGGGCACGCGCCCAGCCCGCCGCAACGATTCGTGCCGGGCGCCACGCAGTGCAACAATCGGCGTTGGCGTGCCCGCGCCCACGCCTTACAATTTCGCCTCTTCGTCGAAGTTTTCGGCATTTGAATTTGCGGCCCATACCAAGGCACGGCTGACCTGCTCAGACTGCGCCGGCAATCCTACTGACCATGACCACGCAAACCGCACCCACAATCGAAATCGGCGCAGACGACCTGCCGCTGCACTGCCCGACCGCCAAGACCCCGGCCTGGAATTACCACCCGCGCGTGTTCCTCGACATTGCCGACACCGGCGAGGTCAAGTGCCCGTACTGCGGCACCGTCTACAAGCTGGCTCCCGGCGTTGAACTGAAGGGCCACCATTGAGCCGTCTTCACTCGAAGTACGACGCTGGTCGCAACGGACGTCCGGCGAATCGATGATGCGCAAGATCCTCGTTGTCGCCCCGAACTGGATCGGTGATGCGCTGATGGCGCAGCCGCTGTTTGCGCAGATCAAGGCGCGCCACCCGCGTGCGCAGATTCACGCCATCGCGCCCAAGTGGGTGGCGCCGGTGCTCGCGCGCATGCCCGAGATTGCCCGCGTGCTGCCAACCGACCTCGCACACGGCAAGCTGCAGCTCGGCAGCCGCACGATGTTTGCCCAGCAACTCAAGAACGAGACGTTCGACGCGGCCTACGTGCTGCCGAACTCGTTCAAGAGCGCGCTGATCCCATGGCTGGCCGGCATTCCACTGCGCATCGGTTACAAGGGCGAGTCGCGCCTGGGCGTGCTGAACGTGCGCTACCCGAATCCGCCCAAGAATGCCCGCCCGCCGATGGTGCAGCACTATGCTGCGCTGGCCTTCAAGCCCGGCGCCAAGCTGCCCGACGCCCTGCCCGACCCGAAGCTGAACGTTGACGTGCAGCGCGTGGCCGCCACCTCGGCCAAGTTCGATATACCCGGCAACGCACGTCTGGTCGCCTTCTGCCCCGGCGCCGAATATGGCCCCGCCAAGCGCTGGCCTGCCGAGCACTTTGCCGAGCTTGCACAGATGCTGCGGCGCTCGTTCCCGTATGCGCAGATCGTCGCGCTCGGTTCGGGCAAGGACCGTGAGATGGCCAACGCCATCGTCGAACGTGCGCCCTTTGTGCGCAACCTGTGCGGCGAGACCTCGCTCGATGAGGCCATCGAACTGCTCGCCCGCTCAGAGGCAGCCATCTGCAACGACTCGGGCCTGATGCACGTAACGGCCGCCCTGGGGCGACCGCAGGTGGCCGTGTTCGGCTCCAGCGACCCGCGTCATACGCCGCCCCTGTCGCCCGCTGCGAGTATCATGTGGCTCCACTTGGAGTGCAGTCCGTGCTTTGCGCGCGAATGCCCGCTGGGCCACTTGCGCTGCCTGCGCGACATCGGCCCCGAGATGGTGTTTCATGAGTTGCGCCGGCTGCTGCAGCCGGCTTAGATTCGTTACGCTTGTCCGCAGTCCTTCCCTGAACGCCCAGCCGCCATGCCACGATTTGCCCGCCTGTTCGAAGCCGCCGAGGACATCCTCGAAGCCTATCGCGATGCACTCAAGCGCCGCGATGCCGATGGCGCGCTCAGGCTGTGGCTGGACGAGGATTCCGTGAGCTTCATCCTGCCCGATGGTCAACGCCTGAACGGTCACGAGCAACTGCGCGGCTGCCTCGACGCGCTGGTCGAGAAGAATCCGGTCTGGATCGAATGTCTCTCGCAGCAGGTGCACTCATCGCTGGGCGTGTCGATTTTCGAAGCGACTGAAGCGCTGCGCTTCTCCGCCACCGCCACTGAAGCTGACCTGTATGTGCACACGACCTACGTGCTGATGCAGAACCACGAAGGCTGGCGCATCGCCCACGTGCACTCCAGCCAGGCGGCAGAAGAACGCGTGGCGGCCTCCATCTCCAGCGTCACGCACTCCCTGCACTGAGCCGCGCCACCACCGGCGTGGCTGCACCATCGCCACGATGAACCGCCCGCTCCGCCAAGCTACCCCCGTTGAACAGTACCTCGGCCCCATGCTGGCGGGGCCGTTCGAGCCGCATGCATTCCGCTCGCCGTGGTGGCTCATCGGCGGCAACGCACAGACCATCGTACCGGCGCGCCTCTGGCGCTTTCCGCGCATCACCTACCGGCGTGAGCGCTGGGACACCCCCGATCAGGACTTCATCGATCTGGACTGGACCACACACGACACGGATGCACACGCCCCGCTCGTCGTGATGTTTCATGGCCTGGAGGGTGATTCGCGCAGCCACTACGCGAGCCTGCTGATGGATGCGCTGCGTGCGCGCCGCTGGCCCGGCGTCATCCCGCACTTCCGTGGCTGCTCCGGCGAGATGAACCGCGCCCCCCGCATGTACCACTGCGGCGACGGCGCCGAAATCGCGTGGATTCTTGAGCGGCTATACCGGACGGTCTGCGAGCCCCAGGGCCGCAAGTTGCTGGCCGTGGGCATCTCGTTGGGCGGCAATGCGCTGCTGCGCTACCTGGGTGAGCACGGCTCCGGCGCGCGCCATCTGAGCGCCGCCGCAACGGTCTCCGCGCCGCTGGATATGCGGGCCGGTGGCGCAGCGCTGTCTCGCGGCTTCAACATGGTGTACACGCGCATGTTCCTGCGCACGCTCAAGTCCAAGGCCAACGCCAAGCTCGACCAGCACCCGGGCTTGTACGACCGTGCCGCCATGATGGCCACGCGCACGCTAGGCGAATTCGACAACCTCGTCACTGCACCGCTGCACGGTTATCGCGACGTGCTCGACTACTGGACGCGCGCGTCGTCCAAGCCGATCCTGCGCGACGTGCGCGTGCCGGCGCTGGTGCTCAACGCGCGCAACGACCCCTTCCTGCCAGGCAACCACCTGCCTGGCCAGGCGGACGTGTCGCCCGACGTGGTGCTCGACCAACCGCTGCATGGCGGCCACGTTGGCTTCCTGCTGCGTCATGGCAACGCGGGCCGCATCGACTGGATGCCCGCGCGCGTGCTTCGCTTCTTTGATGACGTGCTCGGCCAAACACTGCACGGAGATACTCGTGGATGAGATCGTCCGCCAGGCGATGGCCAAATGGCCCAACGTGCCGAACTGCTTCGGCTGGTTGGCGCTGGACCGACGCGGCCAATGGCGCATGCGCAACGAGTTTGCGCAGGCCAACAAGCTGTCGGGTGATCCGATCCGTCACCCGTCGCTAGTCGACTTCATCGTGCGCAACTACGCGCACGATGATGCGGGGCAGTGGTTCTTCCAGAACGGGCCGCAACGCGTGTTTGTGGAGTTGGAGTACACGCCGTGGATTGTCCGGCTGGTGCCCGATGGCGCAGTGCCGGCCTTCACGACCACCACGGGCGCGGCCTTCTCGCCCAACGGCTGTTTTGCCGACGAGCAAGGCAACGTGCTGCTGTCTGGCCTCGTGGCGGGGTGGGATGCCGAAGACAGCATCGCCGTGCTGCACGATCACGACTTGGAGCCGTTCTCATCGCTGGCGCAATGGCATGGAGACGCATGCGGCGCCGCACTCGGCACACTCACCATCGGCAGTCGCACGTTCGACATCGAGCCGATTCGTCGCGCAGAAGTCGCACGGCGTTATGGATTCGTGCCGCATCCCGCACCGTAGCGATCACCGGAGACTGCGTCACCCGACTACTTCGGTAGCGCCTTGTCCTCGGCCTTCTCTTCCTTGTACTGCCGCTCCATCTGATGCAGCCGCGCATCGACTTCGGACAGCGTGTAGAAATCCGCATCGCCTGCTTCGCGAGCCAGTTTGAGTTGCTCCACCGCAGAACCCCATGCACCGTCACGCGCGTACTTCTCGGCCAGCGCGCGGTGCTGCTCCAGGCGCTTGCCCTTGTCGGCATAGGCACGCGCGAGCATGTCCCACCAGATCGATTGCGCCGTGTCTTCTCGGGTCTTGTCCTTCAGATACGGAATGGCGTCATCGATCCGGCCGGCCGTCAGCAAGGTCTGCGCATACGTCATACCAGCGGCGCGCGACAACGGATACGCAGCAAGTGCCGCACGTGCCAAGGTCAGTGCCTCGGGCGTGCGGTTGCGGGCGCGCGCCAGCTCGATGGCCGTCACGTCCAGATCAACACTGCCCGAGGTAATGCCGGGAATGTTGCCGTACAGGCGACGCGCCTCCAGCAGCGCTTGCTCGGCTTCGTCAAGGCGCCCTGCCATCTGGTTGGCCACCGCAATGCCGTACCACAGCGCGGCGCGCTTCTCGACTGGCGCATCCGGCGCCGAAGTCAACTGCGACTGCATAGCATTGCGCACATCGATGTAGGAACTGGTCGACGTTTCCTGCAATACACGCGCACGCGCCTTGGCAAAGCCGAACTCCGGCCGGCGTGGTTGGCGTGGATGCGGCAGGCCGCGTGCACGGTCGGCCATATCGGCGATACGCTCGCCAGTCAGCGGGTGCGTGCGCGCATAGCCGGGAACCACACCGGTATCCGCAATGTTGGTGACCCGCTGCATGCGGCGAAAGAAGTCCGGCATGCCCTCCGGGTCATAGCCGGCGCCGGTGAGCAGCGTAAAACCGACACGATCCGCCTCACGCTCGGCACTGCGCGAGAACGAAAGCTGGTTCGACACCGCTGCCGCCTGCCCGCCGATCGCCAGCGCCTGCGCCGCATCGCCACTCTTGGTGGCTGCTAGACCCGCCAGCAGGAGCGACGCCAACGCAATCCACATCGACTCGCCCGACTTGTCGATGCCGCGCGCGATATGCCGCTGCAGCACGTGGCCGATTTCGTGGCCGAGCACGGAGGCCAGTTCCGACTCGCTCTCGGTCGCCACCAGCGTGCCGGTGTTCACGCCGATATAGCCACCCGGCAGCGCAAACGCATTGATGGCCGGATCGCGCACCGCAAACAGCTCGAAGCTAGACGATGACGTACTGCCCGCCACGTGTTGCCGACGCGCCGCCTCGATCAGCTTGTAGCCGATGGTGTTCAGGTAATCGCTGAGCAACGGATCGGACACGTAGTCCGGATCACGCCGGATCTCACGCATCACACGGTCGCCCAACCTGCGCTCCATGTCTGGCGACAGCGCCGCTGTGGACGGATCGCCCATGTCGGGCAATTCGTACGTTGGCGCATCAATGACGGTCGGGTCTTTCTGCAGATACGGCGACTGCCGGCCGATCTGCACGCTGCGGTTCAGGTTGCTCTGCACCTGGTCTGCCTGCGCAGCAGAGCCTAAACCCAGATTGGCCGAGGCCGCCGGCGCAGA
>NZ_JAELUI010000605.1 GCF_016429285.1 Ralstonia sp. ASV6 | reverse complement strand
CCCCCCCCCCCCCCCCCCCCCCCCCCCCCCCCCCCCCCCCCCCCCCCCCCCCCCCCCCCCCCCCCCCCCCCCCCCCCCCCCCCCCCCCCCCCCCCCCCCCCCCCCCCCCCTTTTTAATGATCCGGCCACCACCGAGATCTACACTCCACGGCCTTCGTCGGCAGCGTCAGATGTGTATAAGAGACAGCAGCAGCACAGCGGAATCAAGGCTGTGCGCGTCGTTCACGGAAAGGCGTGATTGTAACCGCTCCGGGTCGGGTCTAGCCCCTAGGACGCGGCCTCGGCGCGCTTGCGCTGGGTGCGACTGGCCAGC
>NZ_JAELUI010000604.1 GCF_016429285.1 Ralstonia sp. ASV6 | reverse complement strand
GGATCGAACAGACAAAGCGATCCTCCGCGCCCTGCAGAAAGATGCGTCCATCAGCAATGTCGCGCTGGCCAAGCGCGTGAACCTGAGCCCGGCTGCATGCCTGCGGCGAGTGGAGCGGCTCAAGGCCTGTCTCTTATACACATCTCCGAGCCCACGAGACATGGCGCCTGATCTCGTATGCCGTCGTCTGCTTGAAAAGGGGGGGGGGGGGGGGGGGGGGGGGGGGGGGGGGGGGGGGGGGGGGGGGGGGGGGGGGGGGGGGGGGGGGGGGGGGGGGGGGGGGGGGGGGGGGGGGGGGGGGGGGGGGGGGGGG
>NZ_JAELUI010000603.1 GCF_016429285.1 Ralstonia sp. ASV6 | reverse complement strand
CAGCGCATCGTGGCTGTCCGGCCAGCGCAACTGCAGCGCCCAATCCGGGCCATGCCAGGCGAGGCTGTCGGCGGTACCACCAGCAGCATCCTCCGTGGCGAGCAGGTCGAGCCGCAGTGTGCTGATCCTGTCTCTTATACACATCTGACGCTGCCGACGAAGGCCGTGGAGTGTAGATCTCGGTGGGGGCCGGATGATTAAAAAGGGGGGGGGGGGGGGGGGGGGGGGGGGGGGGGGGGGGGGGGGGGGGGGGGGGGGGGGGGGGGGGGGGGGGGGGGGGGGGGGGGGGGGGGGGGGGGGGGGGGGGGGGGGGG
>NZ_JAELUI010000602.1 GCF_016429285.1 Ralstonia sp. ASV6 | reverse complement strand
AAGCCGGTAACCGCGCCACAGCGGGCGTGCATTTTTGTGTGGCGCGCAAAAGTCTTCCCGGCGCGGCCGTGTTTTTCTGGGCGTGTCGCTTCGGAACAATGTGTCCACTTGGCAAATCCGCCAAGCCCTGTCTCTTATACACATCTGACGCTGCCGACGAAGGCCGTGGAGTGTAGATCTCGGTGGGGGCCGGATCATTAAAAAAGGGGGGGGGGGGGGGGGGGGGGGGGGGGGGGGGGGGGGGGGGGGGGGGGGGGGGGGGGGGGGGGGGGGGGGGGGGGGGGGGGGGGGGGGGGGGGGGGGGGGGGGGGGGG
>NZ_JAELUI010000601.1 GCF_016429285.1 Ralstonia sp. ASV6 | reverse complement strand
TCAGTTGCAGGTTGGGCGCGCCCTGCGCCGACAGCGTGGAGATGGTGGCGTCCCATGCATCACCGTCCTTCCCTGGCGTGAGTGCACCGTCGCCGGCCAATGCGAACTTGAAGGGCTGGTTGCGCACCTGTCTCTTATACACATCTCCGAGCCCACGAGACATGGCGCCTGATCTCGTATGCCGTCATCTGCTTGAAAAGGGGGGGGGGGGGGGGGGGGGGGGGGGGGGGGGGGGGGGGGGGGGGGGGGGGGGGGGGGGGGGGGGGGGGGGGGGGGGGGGGGGGGGGGGGGGGGGGGGGGGGGGGGGGGGGGGG
>NZ_JAELUI010000600.1 GCF_016429285.1 Ralstonia sp. ASV6 | reverse complement strand
CCCCCCCCCCCCCCCCCCCCCCCCCCCCCCCCCCCCCCCCCCCCCCCCCCCCCCCCCCCCCCCCCCCCCCCCCCCCCCCCCCCCCCCCCCCCCCCCCCCCCCCCCCCCCCCTTTTTAATCACCCGCCGACCACCGAGATCTACACTCCACGGCCTTCGTCGGCAGCGTCAGATGTGTATAAGAGACAGGGGTAGATCTTGAGCAGGCGCCGCTTGAGAAACGCTGGCGTGGTATCGGTACTGCGCGCAGACCACGTCAGCACGAACCCGCTCAGCACGAAGAAGAACGACACGCCCACGCGCCCGCCCACGTTG
>NZ_JAELUI010000599.1 GCF_016429285.1 Ralstonia sp. ASV6 | reverse complement strand
CCCCCCCCCCCCCCCCCCCCCCCCCCCCCCCCCCCCCCCCCCCCCCCCCCCCCCCCCCCCCCCCCCCCCCCCCCCCCCCCCCCCCCCCCCCCCCCCCCCCCCCCCCCCCCTTTTTACTGATCCGGCGCCCACCGAGATCTACACTCCACGGCCTTCGTCGGCAGCGTCAGATGTGTATAAGAGACAGGCCTTGACCCGCTCGAGAATGTCGCGGCAGCGCTCGAGATAGAGCGCGCCGGCTTCAGTCAACTGATGGCGCCGTGTCGTGCGATGGAGCAACTTGACCCCAAGGCGTGCTTCAAGCGCATTCAGGT
>NZ_JAELUI010000598.1 GCF_016429285.1 Ralstonia sp. ASV6 | reverse complement strand
CCCCCCCCCCCCCCCCCCCCCCCCCCCCCCCCCCCCCCCCCCCCCCCCCCCCCCCCCCCCCCCCCCCCCCCCCCCCCCCCCCCCCCCCCCCCCCCCCCCCCCCCCCCCCCCTTTTTAATGCTCCGCCGACCACCGAGATCTACACTCCACGGCCTTCGTCGGCAGCGTCAGATGTGTATAAGAGACAGGTCCAGGCCCACACACTTATGCGTACGAAAAAACGAGTCCTGCAGTTCACCCTGATCACCGTGGCTTCCGCGGCGTTGCAATGGGGGGCGCAGGCACAACCACAACAACCGTCCGCTGTGGCATCC
>NZ_JAELUI010000597.1 GCF_016429285.1 Ralstonia sp. ASV6 | reverse complement strand
CGTGGTGGCCGTGCCGTGCTGAACGCACGCCGCGCCAAGGGCCGCAAGCGCCTGGCGATCTAAGACTGCCGCGCCCCGGGTGACGGCTTCTGGCCGTTGCCCATGGCTTTTGCCGCAGTCTTACCCCTGTCTCTTATACACATCTGACGCTGCCGACGAAGGCCGTGGAGTGTAGATCTCGGTGGTCGGCGTGTCATTAAAAAGGGGGGGGGGGGGGGGGGGGGGGGGGGGGGGGGGGGGGGGGGGGGGGGGGGGGGGGGGGGGGGGGGGGGGGGGGGGGGGGGGGGGGGGGGGGGGGGGGGGGGGGGGGGGGG
>NZ_JAELUI010000087.1 GCF_016429285.1 Ralstonia sp. ASV6 | reverse complement strand
TCAAGGGCGGCCGCACGCGGCTCCAGCCGGCGTGCTGCATGTGATGCGCAACCACGGCCTTGAGCGCCGGAATCATCGGCAACGCCTGCGCGATCGTGCGCAACGCCGTCACCGTTGCCTCCCAGACTGCGCGGTCATCAGCCGTTGTGGCTGCCAGCAGGCGGGCAATCGCTTGCGGCTGCAAGTTGGCCGTGGCCGAGATGCAGCCCGCCGCGCCCAACGGCAGCGCCTTGCCCAGCAATGCCTCGGATGCCGGAAACACGGCAAACCCCGGAAAGCGCTTGAGCATCGCCTCGGTGTTCGCCCAATCGCCTGAGCTGTCCTTGATGCCGACCACCGTGTTCGGGTAAGCCGTAATCAACCGCTCGATCAGCGCGTGCGAAATCGGCACGCCCGTGAACTGCGGGATGTGATACAGCAGCACGCGCAGCGCATCCGACCCCACAGCCTGGATGACCTCGGAGTAGTACGCGAACAGCCCGTCGTCGCTCACGCCCTGGTAGTAGAACGGCGGCAACATGAGCACGCCCGCACAACGGCCGGCCACGGCGTGCCGGGTCAGTTCGATCGCTTCGGTCAGGGCGCAAGCGCCGGTGCCGGGCAGCAGTTGCGTGCGGTCAATATCGGAGGCCAACACGGCATCCAATAGGGCACGGCGCTCGGCTAGGCTCATTGAATTCGCCTCGCTGTTGGTGCCGAACACAGCCAGGCCCGCGCCCTGTCCGATCAACCAGCGACAGAACGCGACAAAGCGCGGCGTATCGACGCTCAGGTCAGAACGGAATGGCGTGACGACGGGCACGAACACGCGCGGCTTGCCAAATGCGGACATGCGGATCTCCTGTTTTCTTTTGCTTGCTGGATGAACGATGAGCAGAACGGCAAGCCGTCAGGCGCGGAAGAAATCGAGCATCGCGTTGCCAAGCAGCGTCTCACCGGAATCGAAGTGCGCGACCACCGAGGTGTGGTTGTGCCGGAGCATCTGCACGAAGCGCGGCGCCCGCGCTGGGCGCCCTGTGCGCTGACGTGCCTGGGCCACCCGCTCGAAGAACGCCGCGCCATAGGCGTCGAGATACGGGTTCTCGTGCTCGGCCACGACCACCATCAGCGGTACGTCGATGTGCCCTGCGTACGTGAGTGGTGAGCGCAGCGCATACAGCGAAGCGTCATCCCCGAAATACGCGCGCACACCGGCGGCGTTCGGGTTGTCAGGCAGGACGTCGGCAACCACGCGCGCGCTGATCAGTACCGCGCCCGCCACCGGTGTGCTGCGCTGTGCGGCCAATGCCGGATCGGCGAGATACGTGGCGACATGCGCGCCGCCCGCCGAATGACCCACCAAGAAGATCCGCTGCGGATTGCCGCCCAGTGCGACGGCATGCGTGCGCACCCAATCGAGCGCGGCAGCCACGTCTTCCGCCCCAGCGGGATATGGCGCTTCCGGAGCCAGCCGGTACTCCACGTTGACGGCCACGCACCCTTGCCGCGCAAACCAGCGCGACACGTTGTCGTAGATCAGCCCGTTGAAACTCTTGCTGCCGCGCAGGAACGCGCCGCCGTGCACGAACACCACCACATCGGCCTGTCCGGCCTCGCGTGTTGCGGTGTGGACGAACACATCCAGACGCTGGCGTTCGTGCGGCCCATAGGCCACGTCACGCAGGACTTCACACCCGTCGGCTGCGTCATTGGCCGCGGCCGCCACTAGCGGGGTGTACGCATTGATCACCAGATCGCGATGCGCATTGATATCGCGCCCCCAGACGGCACCGATCTGCGCAAAGCGTTGCCTCAGCTCGGCGGAAAGATTGCCGAGCGGTTCCTGCAAAACCAGCATCTACAGCCTCCTGCATAGCGCCCGAAAACAAGGTCCGAGAAGAAGCGCACCGGCTCCAACTCCATCAGACGGCGACTGGAAGCTATTCTGGTATATAAATTCATTCTTGTGTATACACAATGTATAAGTAGTATACCTAGTGAAGACTTCGGGGAACTTGCGTCAAAGTCGTGACCACCTTCCATCACGGCACATGCCGCCACGCTTCGAGGACATTCATGGACAAACTCCGCCACATCGCGCTTTCAGTTGAGGACCCGGAAGCCGCTGCTCAATTCTTTGAGAAAGCCTTCGGCATGCGCCGCGCCGGCAACGCCATGCGCGGCATCTATATGACGGACGGCACGATGAACGTCGCGCTGCTCAACTTCAAGGACGAGACCGTGCCCGGGTACGCGGGCCTGAAGGACGTGCGTGGCGTGATCCACTTCGGCATGTGGGTCGACAACGTTGAGGAGACCGCCGCGCGCGTCGTCGCGGCAGGCGGTACCTACCTGACCGGGCGCCACGAAAAAGACCCGAACGTGTTCTACGAGGTGAAGTACCGCATGCCCGACGGCACGGTCTTCGACATTACGGAGAACGGCTGGAAAGGCGCAGTGAAAGAAGTCGCGCCCACGCAGTCATGAGCACCTTGGCACCGGCCGCGGTGCTCGCGCTGATTGCGCTGCCGGAATCGACGCTCCAAGCGCTGCGCAAACAGTACACGCTGCACCACTACTCCGACGGTATGCCGCACGATGTGCCGGACGCCACCACGATCCGCGCGGTTGTAACCAACGGCTCGACGGGGCTGTCCGATGCGCAGATGGCCCAACTGCCTGCGCTGGAGGTCGTCTGTGCGTTTGGTGCAGGCTATGAGAACGTCGACGTGGCTGCAGCAGCGCGGCGCGGCATTGTCGTGACGCATGCGCCGGGCACCAATGCCGACACCGTTGCCGACCATGCATTCGGCATGCTGCTGGCGCTGGCGCGTGGTTATGCACCGCTCACTGCCGCCGTGCAGCAAGGCCGGTGGCAGCAGTCACGCCAAGCCAGGCCGACGTTGACGGGCGCCGCGCTCGGTATCGTCGGCATGGGCCGCATCGGGCGGCTGATTGCTGCTCGCGCGCAAGGTTTTGCGATGACGATCGGGTACCACGGCCGGCGCGCGCAGAACGATGCACCGGGCCACTACTACGCCAGTGCAGAAGCGCTGGCTGCCGCGAGCGATTTCCTGGTCGTCGCGTGCAACGGTGGCCCGGAAACGCGTCATCTGATCGATCGCCCGGTCCTGCAGGCACTTGGTCCGTCGGGCTACGTCGTCAACGTGTCGCGTGGCTCGGTGTTGGATACCAACGCGCTGCTCGATGCGCTGGATGCCGGGGAAATTGCCGGCGCCGGGCTCGACGTTATCGAGAACGAGCCCGATGTGCCGGCCGCACTGTTCCATCACCGCGATGTCCTGGTCACGCCGCACATGGCTGGCCGCTCACCGGCATCGTGGCTGGCGCAGCGGGATGTGCTGCTCGCCAGCCTGTCGCAGCACTTCTCACGCGCTCGCGTGGAACTCGCCATCCCCGCTGTCTGAAACCCGCCGGCGCGGCCAGCGCAGGTTGTGCCGCGCCTTCCTACCCACTCCCAACCCGGGGGATCTTCATGCACGTTCGCTCGTTGCCGACGCTGGCCCTTTGCGTGGCCAGCCTGTCGGTGTCGCACTGCGCCTGGGCGCAGACCTCTGTCACGCTATACGGCCTGGTGGGGCTCGATATGGCGAGTTCCAAACGCAGCGGTGGGCCGCCTGCCACGCTGATGCAGCAGGCCCCCGGGCTGACTGCACCCTACTGGGGCATCAAGACCACCGAAGACCTGGGCGGCGGCACCCGCGCCGTCGCCGTGTTGGAGAGCTTCTTCCAGCCAGACACCGGCGGCACGGGCCGCACATCGGCTGATCCGTTCTGGGGCCGCAACAGCTACGTCGGCCTGGAAGGCGACTTGGGCAAGCTGACCTTTGGACGGCATACCAACCTGATGTATCTCGGCGAACAAGCCGTCAATCCGTTCCAGGCGTCGATCCTGTTCTCGCCGCTGGTGATGCAGACGTTCGTCGCCTCATACGGCGGCGCCATTGCGGGCGATACGGTATGGAACGACGGCATTCAGTACAGCAGCCCCACCCTGAACGGTCTGAAGGCCACCGCCGTGTATGCGCCGGGCGGCATGGCGGGGGCATCTGGCGTTTACAACGCGGCCGCGTCGTTGCATTACACGGCGGGCCCATTTACCGCCGTCGCAACCGTGCAACGCAACCGTGTCGTTGCAGGGGCGGCAGCGCCCAGCCAAGACGCCTACCTTGCCGGGGCAACCTATGACTTTGCCTGGCTGAAGCTGTATGGCGCAGTACAGGGCACACGCACAAATACAACAGGCATTGGTTCGCACACCTACCAGGCAGGGCTTTCCGTGCCGCTGACCGCACAGCTGTCGCTGCTGGGGGAATGGGCGTACACGCGCCGCACTGCGCCACGCAACGTCGCCAGCGCCCGCAATACCGGCGCAGCGGGGCTCGATTACGCCCTCTCCAAGCGCACGGATGTTTATGTGGTCACGGTCTACGACCGCCAGAGCGGCTACGGCACGGCCATGACCTATGCCATCGGTATCCGGCACCTGTTCTGACGCGCCATGGCTATTCGGGTCAACCCGCTATAACCAAACCGTCGTTTTGTATAAAAAAATAGTGCTCTTAATTCAAATACTTCTCTACGTATAATTTTTTGCGTCTGTGTATACACAACGACGTAGAGACAGATAGGAAGGGCCGTTCAGCCCGGCCATGTGAGCGAAGAGCAGGCAGCACGATCTGCCGCTGCGTGTGCCGCCCTCCCTGCAGTAAATACACAAAAACTCGGAGACCCAATGAAAAGGAACCTCATCGCCGCCGGCGCCTTGCTGTGCGTGTGCGCCTCTGCGCAGGCTGACTCGCGTGTCTGGCTGTCTGGCTACGTCGATCTGAACATCTCGCACCTCATCTCTTCCGGCAACGGCACCGTGACGCGCATGTCCAGCGGCGGGCTGAACAACTCACGCTTCAACATCAGCGGTGTGGAGGATCTGGGCGACGGCAACCGTGCCGTATTCACGATCGAGCCGATGTTCACGGCCGACGACGGCAAGCAGGCCACGCAGTTCCGCCAATCCTTCGTGGGTCTCAGGAGCGACACGTATGGGGAAATCACGCTCGGCCGCCAGTTCACGCCGTCGTACTGGATTGCCGGCTATGCCGACCCGAGCTGGGCGGCCGACTTCAGCATGGTCAACAACATGGAGTTCTTCTACGCGTCGTACCGCGTGGACAACGCCATCCAGTACAAGACGCCCACCTTCTATAACTTCACCGGTCGCGTCATGTATGCCACCGGGGCCGAAGACACCACGCGCGCCGGGCGCTTCCTGAGCACGAGCCTGGAGTACCGCAACGGCCCGATCTTCCTGGGTGCCGTGAGCGAACTGCAATACACGCGCGATATCTTCAACAGCTCGCGCATCAACTCGTCGCGCGACAACTATTTCTCGGCCGTCTACAAGATCGGCGGCTTCGAGCCCACGGCCATCTTCCACACGTACAACGGCTACTACGCTTACCCGCCGTACGTTGCATTCAGCTCGCGTGGCTGGGATGCGCAGCTCGGCGCGCGCTGGAACATCGACGGCCGCAACCGCCTCTACGCAAGCGCCGTGTACCGTCACGACGACAACAACACGAAGGTCTCCAACGCTGTGGGCTTCGTCGCTGGTTACATCTACGGATTGTCCAAGCGCACGGACCTGTACGCGACCGTCGCGCACATCAAGCTGAAGAACAACGTGTCGATTCCATACCCGGTGACGTGGCAGGCCTACCCCAACGCTGGCCAAAGCCCGACCGGCTTCCAGATTGGCATCCGCCACGCATTCTGATCCGTCTTCATTCCAAGGAGGAACCCCATGCTTCGCTCGCGACATCCGCGTCTGAAAACCGCCCTGACCCAGGGCGCGACGCTCGCGTTCATTCTCGCCACGGCATCGTCGATGGCGACGGCATCCGGCCCGGCCCCCACGGGCGAGGCGGCAGCCAGCCAGGCACCCGCGGCAGCACCTTCGGGCACGCCCGGCACACCCAACGTCAAAGACCCGTACCTGGCCGGCTGGCTGCGCCTGACGCCCGACCGCAAACCCGTGCCGCTCAAGGCCGGTGTCGACTACGGCATGGACCCGGCCACCGGCAAGTTCATCTGGCCGAAGGCCACGCCCGAAGTGCATGAGGGCAAGCGTTTTCCCGGTGAGATGACCTCGTGGGACAAGAAGAGCTACGCCAAGAACGTCAAGGTGATCGCGTTCTATCCGGGCGTCGATTCGCCCTTCCATGCGTGGAACAACATCGCCGACTTCCAGGGCCGCCGCTACCTGTACATCCACGACCGCGACTACCTGCGCATCATGGACGTGACGGACCCGGCCAACGGCAAGGTCGTGTTCTCCAAGGGCGGCGTGTGGGGCCCGAAGGGTTCGACCGAAAAATACGATCCGAACACCGTGCAGGACTACCTGGGCGGCGCCACCATTGCGTGGAGCAAGAAGCTCGGCAAACCGGTGCTCGTCGCCTCGTTCGAGATCGGCCGCTATGGCCTGATGACCGAGAAGATCGATCAGCCGGACAAGGTGGCCGCCCAGCGCAACTACAACTCGCTCAAGGGCTTCAAGGTATTCGAGATGGACGGCCCGCTGCCGGACCAGTGGAAGCTGATCGCCACCCGTACCACCGACTACCAGCACCCCGATGCGCCGATCGGCCAGCAGCAGGGCTCGGGCTCGCTGGATGCGCCTGAGTATTACGGCGGCAAGTACATGATCCTGTCTTCCGCGCCGGACGACAGCTATGCGCTGACCGAGTACCCGAACTATCTGTACTCGCCGGGCTACCAGGTGTGGGACATGTCCGACCCGGCTGATCCGAAGTTCGTCTCGCAGATTGCCGTGCCGGGCCAGATCCTGGGCAACCCCGAGCACGAGCAGGCCTACCTGATGAACCCGCGCGCCGGCAACCGCACGTCGTGGATGGGCTCGCGCAACCCGATCTTCCTGCCCAAGCCGCTGGAAGCCGGCGGCAAGATCGGCTTTGGTGCAATGGGCGGTCTGGGCATCTATTCGTTTGACCTGTCCGACCCGGCCAAGCCGAAGGTGCTGAGCAACGCGAACACGCCGCCGAGCTTTGCCGGCACGGAATACGACAACGCCGACGTGAGCCAGTACGCGCGCACCGGCTACGTGTTCACCAACGGCTACCCGATGAACCGCGATTGCTATGAGCCCTACAAGGACATCTTTGTGGTCGATGCGCGTGATCCGAAGCACCTGAAGATCGCCACCAAACTGCCGGAGCCGGAGATTCCGCCGGGTGCGCCGTTCACCAGCTTCTGCCAGCGCGGCGGCAACTACGGCCCGAAGCGTGCTAACGCCATCGGCCAGCCGGGTGGCTGGAAGCAAGGCATCGTGCCGTACTCGTTCTACAACGCGGGCGTGCAGATCTACGACGTGAAAGACCCGGCGCATCCGTCCATTGCCGGCTACTTCATCCCCGCGCTGGCTGACGAGACGCAACTGCCGTCGTACACGCTGGGCAAGGGTGTGTTTGCGATCTACACCGAGTACGACCGCAACATCATCTGGGCCTTTACGGAAGATGGTGCCTACGCCCTGTCGACGCCGCTGCTGGGTGAGCCTGTGATGGGCGCACCTGCCAAAGCCTGGCCGCATCGCTGATCCGCATGTAGCCAAACCGGCGCCCGACTGCGCAGTCTTGCAGCGGGCGCCCGCACCAGAACCGAAGCAGAATCATGACGTTGATGAAATCGGCAGTGCTCTCCCTATTGGCGGCGTTGTCCGGCATGCTGGTTGTGCCCGGACACGCCGCGTCTTCTTCCAGCGAAGAGACCTGCCGCGCGTGCCACACGATGGACACGACCAAAGTCGGCCCGCCGTTCCGCTCGATTGCCGAGCGCTATAAAAACGATCCGGACGCCATTGCCAAGCTCAAGCAGAGCATGCTGAAAGGCAGCAGCGGCAAATGGGGCGCAGGCACCATGCCGCCCAACTCGATCACCCCGGAAGAAGCCGACCGGTTCGCGCATTGGGTCATGCAGCTCAAACCGGTTGCTGCCAAGTAGTTACTTGGCCTTGCCGGCGCGAAAGCAACCGGCTTCGTGGTCATCGACCATGCCGGTGGCCTGCATGAAGGCGTAGCAGATGGTGGGGCCAACAAACTTGAAACCGCGCTTCACCAGCGCTTTGCTCATCGCCTTGGAGGCATCGGTAGCGGCGGGGGCATCGCGGTAGCTGTCCCAGCGGTTGACGATGGTCTTGCCATCGACGAACGCCCACAGAAACGCATCGAGCGAACCCAA
The DNA here is from genome assembly GCF_016429285.1 of Ralstonia sp. ASV6. Lineage (GTDB taxonomy): Bacteria > Pseudomonadota > Gammaproteobacteria > Burkholderiales > Burkholderiaceae > Ralstonia > Ralstonia flaminis. The sequence goes on along the minus strand of NZ_JAELUI010000087.1, from coordinate 16,753 downwards.
TTCTTCCTGCAACTCCAGCACTTTACGTGCGTTGATGACGGCGCCTTCCACCTTGGCGCGATTGCGCACAATGCCGGGGTCGGCCAGCAGCTTTTCAATGCAGGCCGGCGTGAAACGCGCCACGCGTGCCGCATCAAACCCCTCGAACACCTCTTGGTAGCGCGCCCGCTTGCGCAAAATGGTTTGCCATGACAGCCCGGCCTGCGCCCCCTCCAGAATGAGCATCTCGTAGAGATGGCGGTCATCGTGCGAGGGCACACCCCACTCGGTGTCGTGGTACTCGATCATCAGCGGGTCTTCGTTGACCCAGCAGCAGCGCGCCATCCCGTCTCTCCTAGACCTAGATCCAACCCGACTTGCGCAGCTTGCGATACAGCCACACGCAAGCGGTGGCCGTGCACGCCAGCACGATGGGATACCCAGCCGGATGTTCCAGCTCCGGCATGCTCTTGAAGTTCATGCCGTAGTTGCTGAACACCACGGTTGGAATGGCAAGAATAGCGCCCCACCCTGCCAGGCGCTTCACGATATCGTTTTGCGTGACGGATACCAGCGCCACATTCACGGAGATGGCCGTGGTCAGCATTTCGCGAATCACGTCGAGCGCGCCCACCACGCGGTGTGCATGGTCGGCAATATCGCGGAAGTACGCACGCAGCTCCTTGGGCACCACGTCTTCGTGCAGACGCACGAGCTGGCCGGCAATGTCCTCCACCGGCAGGGCTGCGCCGCGCAGGCGCAAGAGCTGACGCTTGAGCGTGTAGAGCCGCTCGATGGCCGCACGGTCAAACGTGTCGCCAAAGATCTGGCTTTCGATGTGCTCGAACTCCTCCTGCATGCGCTCAAGCACGGGCTGGTAGTTGTCGACCACGAAGTCCATCACCGCATACAACGCAAACGGTGCACCCTTAGCCAGCAGTTGCGGCGTGCGCTCGCAACGCTCGCGCACGGGCGAATAGGAGGCGGACGGCCCGTGCCGCACAGAGACGAGAAAATCCTTGCCGACAAACACGTGCGTCTCGCCAAAAACGACGTTGCCGCCTTCCATCTGGGCGGTGTTCAGCACGATGAAGAGCGTGTCGCCATACACCTCCAGCTTGGGGCGCTGGTGGGCGTTGCGTGCATCTTCAATGGCCAGGTCGTGCAGGGCAAATTCTTCCTGCAATTGGTTGAGCATGGCGTTGTCCGGCTCATGCAGGCCAAGCCAGACAAAGGAGCCAGGGGTGTGCAGGACGTCGCTGATGTCTTCGACCGAGAGGTCGCGTTCGCGCTTGCCGTTGCGGTACAGCGCGCTATTGATCACCATGGGCATGGCGTGTCTCCGGGCGCATTCCAAACGCGTTAGCGTTCTTCGGGCTGATCGGCGTTCTTGGTGTCTGCCTCGCTCGACAGCATGGGCACCTCGGCAAGGCGTGTTTCGATCTGCGCCAGCGCTTCGGACAGCGCGTGGACGAGATCATCGGGCAGCCCATCCAGCGTGGCATTGATGAAGGCGATACGGCGCGGCATGCATTCGAGCACGACGGCCAGGCCGGCATCGGAGAGCGACACGTTGGTCAAGCGGTTGTCGCGTGCGTCGGTGGTGCGCTCGATCCAGCCGAGCTGGTCGAGCACCTTGAGCTGGCGGGTGAGCGCACCGGGATCCATCTGCAGACGCTCGGCAAGCTGCTTCTGGGCGAGGCCGCCGCCCGTCTGGTCGTGCAACGCCAGCAGAATGCGCCAACGCGGCATGGGCTGGCCGACATGGGCCTCGAAGGCAGCCATGAATGCACGGTAGGTGCGGCCAAACTGGTGCATGACGGCGAAGCGTTCGCGTTCAGAGGTCATCGATCAGGCATGAAATTGCAGGAATGCGCGCATCGTAACCGCTAAGTGGCACGAACTGGGCACAAACACCTTATTCCGTGTGTTGTACGGGCTCCACGTGATGCAGCACCACCGGCGGCACACGGCGCACACGCCACAGGCCAATGGCTGCCACGACTGTTGCGGCGATCAGGCCAATATGGATCGCCCCCACCAGCACGTGCCGGGCCGCTTCGAGCAGCGCGGCGCCATCGTGGCCCGCGGCGTGCATCTGCGTGAGCAAAGCGGTTTGCGCGTCGTGGTCGATCAGGATTTCCGGGTCAGCAAGCTTGTGCAGCCATTGGGTTGCGTTGTCTGCGCGCAGGGCGTCGCCCACGCCGGAGGCATAGCGCTCGCTCACCATCGTGCCGACCAGCGCCGTGCCCACCATGCCGCCCACCATGCGCAGTGACTGCAGCAGCGCCGTGGCAATGCCCAGGTGCGCGCGGCCAGCCGTCTGCTGGGCAAACACGGTCAGGTTGGGCAGCACGAAACCAAGCCCCAGGCCAGCCAGCAACATCAACCCGGCCAGCGCCACATGCGGCATTGCCCTGGACGACGCCGCCATGCCGGCCAGCGCCAGCGTGAACAGCGCAAACCCGGCATACAGCATGGCGTTCGGATTAGGGATGCGCGTAACGATGCGCCCATTGATGATGCTCCCCAGCGTGATACACACCACCAGCGGCGTGATGACCAGCCCCGCCTCCTGCGGCGACATGCCGAAACCACCCTGGAACAGCAGCGGCGCATAGAACAGCACCGCAAACATGGAGAAGCCAGACAGCATGGCCAATACAAACAGCGTGGCCAGCGCCGGATTACGCAGCATGTCGAACGGCAGCAGCGGTTGTTCGGCGCGCTGCTCCCACCACCACAAGCCCACGAACGCCGCTACCGACAGCACCAGCCAGCCCACCAACGGTAGCGACAGGCCCTGGCGCGGCAGCAATTCCACAAAAAACTGCAGCGCCCCCAGCGCTGCCGTAATCAACACCGCGCCCTGCCAGTCCAGGCGAATGCGCCCGGTGTGCACGTTCTGGCGCAGGTGCGGCAAAAATCGCCACGCAAACCATAGGCTCAGCACACCAAACGGAATGTTCACGTAGAACACCGAGCGCCAGCCGAACGCCTGCGTCATCCAGCCGCCCAGCGTCGGGCCGATGGCGTTGGCGATACCGAACGAGGCACTCAGCATCACCTGCCAGCGCAAACGTACGCGCGCATCGGGAAACAGGTCGGGAATGCACGCGTAAGCCGTACCGACCAGCATGCCGCCGCCAATGCCCTGCAGCGCGCGCGACCACACCAGAAAGCTCATGCTGCCCGCCATGCCGCACATGATGGAGGCCAGCGTGAACACCACGATGGATGCAATCACAAACGGCTTGCGGCCGTAGAAGTCTCCCAGCCGGCCGAAGATCGGCACCGTCACCACGGAGGTCAGGAGATACGACGTTGCCACCCACGCATACAGCTCAAAGCCCTTGAGCTCCGCTACCACCGTCGGAAGTGCCGTACCGACCACAGTCTGGTCCAGCGCCACCAGCACGACAACAAAGCAGATGCCGATCATCGCCAGCAGCGACTCTTTGAACGGCAAGACTTGGGTATGGGAATGCGGTAGCGCAGTGTGGACGGCCATGGTGGGGAGATCGACAAGACAAATGATACATCAATGATTGATGCGTCAATTATTAGTGTAACGGAATCTCGTGGGGCTTGCTGGTGCTGATCGGTAAAAATAAAGTCTGTCGGGTAAAAATAAAGTCTGTCGGGTAAAAATAAAGTCTGTCGAGGTGCCGCACAGCGCACTCCCTTTCAGAGGACGGAAGGCTTGACCAGCAAAGCTTCGAAGCCATTCTTACCGCTATGCGGACCAACCGATAGCTTCTGCGGCTGTCGCCTACCCGGACAAACTGTGCCTGGACAACGGCCAGGAGTTCATCGGGCTGGCGCTGGCCGAATGAGCCGCACGTAGGGGATAGCGCTGGACTTCATCGAACCGGATCGCCCGATGCAGAATGCATCGCACACCTCAAAGGCAGCTATCGACGCGATGTGCTCGATATGCACGCCCCCACACGCTCGGCGAGGTACGTGAGCACACCGAGCAATGGTTAGACGATTGCAATCAAGAGATTCCATATAACAGCCTCGGCAGGCTTACACTCACCGAACTCCGCATTCACAACAACCTGGCGACCTCACGTTTGGCTTGGCACTGATTTGCGGGGAGCCGACAAGCCTCACATATTCACGAATCCTGGCGGCTTCTTAGTTTGAGCGCCTTTTGGTCACGTTCGAGCTGCATTCTCATGTGTCGCATGAATAGCCTCACGGTCTCAGCGTGGGGGGTGCCGGGGCGAAACACGAGTACCCCCGTGAACATCACCTCGACGTCAATCGGCTTCACGACGAGTCCCCGCTCTGCGAAGTCCAACGTCACGAGAGGATGAGCGATTCCTATGCCAACCCCTGCGAGCGCCAGTTCGCATACTGTGTGCGAATACGGCGTTTCGACGACCGTCTTGAGGCGAATTCCGCGCGCCGTAAGCTGCGTGTCCAGGCGCAGCCTGGTGCTGTCTTCGGGATTCAGCGCGATGAAGGGGAATTCGGGCAAATCTGCGACGGCGATGAAAGGACGCGTAGCCAAAGGGTGATGTCGGTTCATTACTGCTACAGCCTGCATCCGTAAGAATAGCGAGTGCTCCAGGCCGGCCATCGACATCTCGTCGGACATCAGGCCGAAATCCACCTGCCCTGCCAAAACCTTTTCATGTACTTCGCGTGAGCTCATTACTTGCAGCGATATTTGTACGTGTCTGGACGAAGCATCAAACGCTGCGATGACGCGAGGCAGAAAGCCTGTACCTAGTGCTGGCAGGCAGGCGATAGCCATCCGCCCTAATCCGTAAGACCGCAGACTACGGATTCGATGCTCGATGACCTCGAAGCCACGGAAATACTGGTCCACCTCTCGCATCAGAGCGACAGCCTCTTGGGTCGGAACGAGCCGGCTACGCACCCTCTCGAACAAGTCGAAGTCCGCCATGGCCTCCAGACGCCTGATGGCTTGACTCACAGCCGGTTGCGAGATGCCGAGCAAGGCTGCCGCTTTGCTCGTGCTACCCGCATTCATGACCGCCCTGAACACTTCGATATCCCTGATTCTCATAACCGCAGCTTATTGACTTAATTATCCTCGATGTTGACCTAGGCTCGAGCGAAAGTAAACTGAAGTCGTCGATACAACACCAGCAATCACCGAGAGCACGATGACAAGTCAAATCCACAATGCGCCGCAGCCGTTCCGCAGCCTGTCCCCAGCCGTCGTGCGGGCATCCACCGTCGTATTCGACTCTCTGGCCGACTTTACGCACCGTAAGGAGCGTCAACCGGACGGCTACAGCTATGGCATCACCGGAACACCAACGGCTCGCCAACTGGAGCATCGCATCGCCGAACTCGAAGGCGGTGCGCATTGCGTGGTGACCCCTTCAGGCCAGTCCGCGCTGATGACGACCGTCATGGGATTCGTGCGCGGTGGCGATCACCTGCTTGTGTCCGCTGCCTGCTATGGCGCACTAAAGACGTTCGCGCATAACTGGCTGGCGCACTTCAACGTCGACGTCGAAATGTATCCGCCCGCAATCGGAGCTGAGATTGATAACTACATCAAGCCCAACACTCGCATGATCTGCATGGAGTCACCGGGCACGGTGACGATGGAAATGCCCGACACCCCGGCGATCGTCGAGATCGCAAAGCATCACGGTGTGTTGACGATGATGGACAACACGTGGGGAAGTCCGCTGGCTTTCAAGCCCCTGGAGCACGGTGTGGACTTCAGCATCGAAGCCGCGACGAAATTCTTCGGCGGCCATTCTGATCTGCTTATGGGCAGCATCAGCATGAATGACGCCGACTACTACGCAACATTGCGCGAGACCCAGAGCACTCTCGGCCAGCAGACCAGTCCAGACGATTGCTTCCTTGTAATGCGCGGTCTGGAAACGTTGAAGGTGCGCTTCGCAGCCCAAAGCGCCGCGGCGCTTCAAATTGCGAGAGAACTCGAACGCCACCCGGAAGTGAACAAGGTGTTGTTCCCGGCGCTACCGTCCGACGCCGGCCACGCCATTTGGAGGCGGGACTTTTCGAGCAGCGGCTGTCTCTTCTCTTTGATTCTCCAACCCGGACCGGAGGCCGCGTTCACTGCATTTTTTGATGCGCTCCAGCATTTCGCCATCGGTGCGAGCTGGGGGGGGGGTGCATAGCCTCGCTGCCTACTATCCGGCCCCACTGCAGGCCGAGCGTGCATTCCCGTTGACCGACCGGCCGATCGTGCGCCTTTCAATTGGGTTGGAGGACCCAACGATGCTACTTGAAGACCTGTTTACCGGTCTGGACGCATTCAAACAAAGCCGGGCAGCCGGCACCTAGTATTTTCCCGTTCAACTGACTGTGATTTGTGAGTACGACATGAAAACAATCGATAAATGGAGACACGCCCTCACGACAGCGAGTTTCGTGGCGTTCTGGGCAACGTTCAGTTTTGCCGCTACTGCGCAGGCGGCAGACCTGCTTGCTCAAGCGAAAGCGAACGGCACATTGCGGGTGGCCAACACTCAGAGCAGTCCACCGTGGAGCATGCTTGACGAAAGCAACAATCCGGTCGGCTATGACGTCGCGATTGCAAAGGAAGTGGGCAAGCGCATTGGCGTGCCGAATGTAATATTCGTCGCCGATTCGTTCAAGAACTTCGTAGAAGGGTTGAAGACGGGCAAGTACGACCTCGTAATGAACGATCTCACACCTACGCCTGAACGCGAACAACAGGTTGATTTCGGCGATCCATACGGCGTGGAGGATTTCCGCATTTTTGTATCTGCCAGCAATACGGACATCAAGGGAAAAGACACGCTTACAGGTAAGCGAGTGGGCGTAGTCACAGGCTCCAGCAATGAAATATGGGCACGCGCACACCTGAGTAACTCGGCTATCCGCTCCTACGATAATGGGGGACTCGTCTTTAACGATCTGGGCAGTGGCCGGATCGACGCGGTGATTATTTCTCACTTCGGTGGCATGAAGTACGCCAACGTCAATCACTTACCGGTGAAGGAGGTGGGCGAACCCTTGATCTACCAGCTATCCGCACCTGCAATGGTGAAGGGGCAACCGGCCTTGCGCGCGGCAGTCAATAAGGCGATCGCGGAAATGATGGCTGACGGGACGATTCGGGACATTGCGAAGAAGTGGGTCGGACGCGACTACGACATGCCAGGAACGATCGCCAAAGCAAAGGCGCAAAAGGAGTAGTCATGATTGAACTCTTCATGCGCTCGCTGCCGCTGTTGCAAAGCGCGGTGCTGATGACGATCTTCCTCGGCTTAACGTCATTCGTTCTTGGCTCGACGCTTGGGTTGTTCGTTGCGCTGGCCCGTATCTCGAGCATCGGTGTACTGCGCGCACTCGCATTCGCATACGTTTCGATCTTCCGCGGCACACCGTTGCTCGTACAGATACTGCTTATCTATTTCGGCTTGCCCCGATATGGCCTAACACTTGACCCGGTTCCCGCCGCACTTCTCGCGCTATCGCTGTTCGCGGCAGCATATCTGAGCGAAAACTTCCGCTCGGGCATCAACGCAGTGGACAAAGGTCAATGGGAAGCCGCAATGTCGCTGGGCATGGGATATTGGAAAGCCATGTCGCGAGTTATCCTCCCTCAGGGGCTGCGCATCGCCATTCCGCCCGTCGGCAGCCGATTGATTGCACTAATCAAAGACACATCGCTTGCTTCAACCATCACCGTAGTAGAGCTAACCCGCGTGGCCGATCAGGTTGGCGCGTCCACCTTCCGCTACATGGAAATATTCCTGATGGTCGGCCTTATCTACTGGGGCATCAACCAGATTCTCACGATAGTCCAGACGATCCTCGAGAATCGCTTGTCGAGGCGCTTTGTATGAATACGAGTATCAGGACAATTGAAGTTCAAGGGCTTTCGAAGGCTTTCGGCGACAACCAGGTCTTGCGCGGTGTCGACTTCAGCGTATCGAAGGGCGAAGTGGTTGTGGTGATGGGCCCATCTGGGTCGGGCAAGACCACGCTGCTACGCTCGCTGAATTTCCTCGAAATGCCGGATGCGGGAACCGTAACTGTGTGCGGCATTGATGTCGAATGCGCAGGCTCTTCGAAGCCCTCGCTTGAGCATAAGAGGAAGATTCGCGCGATCCGCCAGCGCACGGCAATGGTATTCCAGTCATTCAACCTCTTTCCGCACAGAACTGCACTGGAAAATGTGATGGAGGGTCCGATCAGCGTCAAGGGCGTTCCTCATGCGCAGGCATCCGAGCGTGCTATGCACCTGCTGACACAGGTTGGCCTGGCAGCAAAGGCCAACGAATATCCAGGACGGCTATCCGGAGGTCAGAAGCAGCGAGTAGCGATCGCACGCGCGCTCGCGATGGATCCGGAAGTCATACTCTTCGACGAGCCTACGTCCGCCCTCGATCCAGCGCTACGTGAGGATGTCCTGAACGTAATGCGTGATGTCGCAAAACTAGGCATGACAATGCTAATTGTCACGCACGAAGTGCGATTCGCCCGAGATGTTGCGGACCGAGTCGTTTTCATGGACGGCGGTGTGGTCGCTGAAGATACAACGCCGCAAGCCTTCTTTAGTGACGGCAGCAGTCCACGCGTGAGGCAGTTCCTTCATTTGATCGACACCTGATCGCTGAGTAATACGCCGCGGCGAATCGTGCCTCACGGTACGACCGGTTGCGCAGTGTTTCTGTCCAGATGCGCTGCGCGATCACTGAGCAGTTGACCTGCTTAATTCGCATCCCGGAAACCGTGGCTCAACCAGCGCTCACGGGTACTCATGTACCGAGCCGGCCTGCGGGCTGACGATTCTAATGTCACAAGGTTTACGCATTTAATACGCCCCAAGTCATGCGTGAGCTCAACTCCGGCAACGTGTACTTCGAGCATAGCAACCAGCAAGACAGTCAGCGCAAGCGCCAAGCATCATGGTACGAATCCCGCAAGGAACCGCCTCGCCACATCGAGTGCTTCGGCGTCCCAGTCGACTGCATGGTTACCGCCCTTACAGTTGAAGAGCGAACCAATCCCCCTCGCCGATGCACGAAATCTTGACTTCCTGACGCGACCAACTCTGACGTGGGGTGATGCAGAAAGAAAAGGCGTCATCGCGCAGATAGCGTTGCCCTCACCGCTGCCATGTCCCATACCGCCATCGTCTTGACGCCGCCCGACATGGCCCAGTGATCACCATCCTTCACTGCCGCAGCGGGAGGTGGAAACGAGTACGGCGGCAGTTCGAAGTGAATCGGACGATACTCGAAATTAACCCCTGCTTTCGCACGATCTAATTCGATGTTTTGTCCGTTCGGATAGCGGGCCGCATTCAGATCATGCGTCATGCACAGATACCGGATACTGCTTCGCGCAATATTGTGCAGCGCCTCAAACACCAGTGCATTGTCGAAATGGATGAAACAGTCCCGCACAAAGATCATGTCAGCCGATGGCAAAGCATCAGCAACAATATCCAGCTCGATAAAGCGGCGGCTTGCCGAACCATGCCGCTCCTGATTGGCAACCACGATCTGCGGAACAATATCACCGCCGATGTATTCCACGTTCTCAAGATCGATCGCCTGCATCCAGTGGAAATCGCCGCACGGCACATCTAGCAGGCATCGCACGCCATGCGTGCGCAGCAAGATCGGCAACTTTTCCACTAGGTCGCTGGTCCACCCCAGCTCCGAGCCCTCACCGGATCGACTCTGAGCACTCCCCCACAGATTCTTTTGATAGACATCTGAAAAAAAGTCGGCACGCGCCTTTTGCATGTTCATGATCTTCAATAAAGGGGGATCTAGATGGCAGCCAGTGCACTCCGCAGAGGATCTTCTCCGCCTTCACTCACCCTGACTAGGCGAAACCCGTGAGAGTAGACATTGATCAATCGTACGCCGTTCTCTTGCCTTACCCCCAACTTCATTCTCACTCGCGATACATGCGTGTCCAGTGTTCTCGAATCCGGCCCGATCACGCGTCCCCAAACCGCCTTCTCAATTGCATCCCGCGGCACGAGTTGCCCAATATTTTTGAACAAGTACATCGCTACATCAAACTCACGAGGCGCCAGCCCGACGTCCTTACCATGCAGCATTGCGGTCTTCGTTCGCACATCAAGACTGAACGGATCAATGTGAAGGACTGCGCTTTCAAATCGCGATGAAGGATAGGACCGCCGCATCAACGCGCTGATTCTTGCCACAAGCTCATTCGCCTTTATCGGTTTCGCTACGTAGTCATCGGCTCCCGCATTCAATGCCCCAACCACGAATGACTCCGAAACATAGGACGTCAGAAAAATGATTGGCGCGCTTGAACCAACCGTATTTCGTATCCACTGAACCAACTCCTGCCCATCAATATCAGGTAGATTTTTATCTAATATAAAAAGATCAAATATCTGACTTCTGAGTGCACGAATAATTGAAACACCATCTCCGAAACTTTCGCACTCATAGCCAGCTGATTCAACAATTTTTTTTATCAAATCTGCCTGCACAGCATCATCTTCAACAGAAGCAACTCTCATATTTCATATCGGATTAGTGGCACTCTAAAAAATCAGCAACACCCGGGAGGCAAGATGAAAAACCGTTAATTAATTATCCTCTTCTGGTACAATTCTGTGGCCGATCATTTCAAGTGTCACACTCCGATTCTTCGGAAACCAAAGGCATGCTTGGCTATCCGTGACCATCGATAGATCGCCGACCATGGCAGGGTATCGAACTGAAGATTATTAGATCAAAAAACAATCGTTACGCCGGACAGCACTGGAGTCTCGTTCAAAAGCGGACGCACATGTCTCCCGCTCAACGGACCGGACAACGCAAAGGCGGTCGGCAAAATGCCTACATATAGAGTTCGTTGGGTAAGCGAAAGCGAGCGCACTTACGGTGCAAATAACGATTAACCTAAGGTGCAATTTGAATCCCCCCGGCTAACCGATAAGCTCAAACAAAGATGTCTATTCGCTGATATGCATTGACCGCTTTAGCTTCGCCACAACGCAGATCTCTTGGCTTGGAGTACCGGAGCGGTGACCCTTTGGAATGCGTCGTGGAACGCTATGACCCTCCGTTAGATGGAATCTTGTGAGGGCAGGTCAGACTCGGTTTCATCTTCAGGCTCCGCCAATCGGCGGGAAATCCAATCTGCCTCCGTTGATCACTTTCCCTGCCTCTATATGGTCTGATAGAGCACTGAGATCGCTTCCGTGTAGGCGGCAACATTCTTTGGATTATCGATACTCACAGCATCAAGAACATGCGCCGCCTCTTCGCGATAGGCATCAAGGTTGTCATCATGTTTTGAGAACGCATCCAACAATGCCCTGCCCCCCTCCTGACAATCGAAGTCAGGATAGAAATAGCCTGCCTTGCCAAGATATGGTGAGTTATGGATCAGGGGGTAGCCTCCATATAGCAGCTCGTAGTAGAGGTAATTTTGTGCGTTCTCCCACGTGTGGGAGACCACCGCATCACCATGTGCCGCCATGAACTCATAGACCGCAAACCGCCCTTCGAACGTCGTCAATCCGTGCGTGACAATGTCCAGACTTCTGGCGAAATGCACAAACGTCGGGTGATCCTTCATGTGGAGCGTGTTGCACACCCGCACGTATTCGAGAAAGTCTGGCCGAGTGCGATACGCTTCCTCAGTGATCAGCATTGGAATGATGCTGGTCTTCACCATACAGATATTTGGTTCGAACATCGCGACTCGCCAACGCGGATTGCCAGGCTGATAGCCGAACGACAGGCCAGCGCCCAGAGTGGCCCGAGCTCGATCGAACAACATTGGATGCCATAGATGCGGCAGGATCTTCACGGGCGAGCGCAACCCTGTTTGGTAGTAGTGCAGACAGGAATGCTCGAATTCCGGGATCGTCCATACGCCATCGTACGTCGCACCAGAGAACAGGAACCCCGATGGCTTATTGAAGATGGCGCGCTCAATATCAATAACATAGTCATTGCCCACGCGCATCGTCACAACTTTCCCGCCGCGCCGTCGGAAGGCCGTGATCCAATCAACGCTGAACTGCGCACTCATCTCAATGACCAGATCGCAGCGTTGCATAGCTTCGTCTTGCGTCAGCAACGGAACACTCCACTCATCGAGCATCATCCTCGGGTCTGCCGCCCCACCGCCACCCCCACTCACCATCACGGCCTCGGCCACAACCGGCGATTGGCGCAGCAAGAGGATCAGCAGCAGGCAGTTCTGAAAGATGCCGTTCTCCCACAACGACTGGCCCGTGCCTCGCACAAACAACGAGACACCAACCACCAGACGCTTGTTGCCATTGATCACGTCATGAGATTTCGATATCGACATACGTCCTCTCTACAAGAGATTAGGCGAGAAGACGCGTAACGAACGCGTCGAGGTTTGAAGGACGGTCGATCGCGACGGATCTCAGCAACGCGTTGGCTTTCGCCCGATAGTGATCAAGCTGCGCGTCGTGCATCTGCCAAGCATTCAGGAGGGCCCGACCGCCCGCTTCAGAATCAAAGTCCGGGTAGTAGTACCCGGCATCGCCAAGCATCGTAGAGTTGTGGATGAGCGGATAGCCGCCATACAGCACGTCGTAGTACAGATAGTTCTGTGCGTTTTCCCAGTGGTGCGAAACAACGGCATCCGCGTGCTGCGCCAGGAAACCCGGCAATTCAAGCCGCTGCTCGAACGTTGCCTTGTGTTTCCGGACGAGGTTCAAGCTATTTGCGAAGTACAAAAAGGTTGGATGCTCCTTCAAGTGCAACGCGTTGACGACGAAAAGATGCTCAACTGCATCCGGCTTTGCGCGGAAGAACTCCTCACAGACCAGCATCGGATAGTGGCAAGTCTTCGCAACCGAAATGTTCGGCTCCAGCGTTGACAAGCGCCATTGCCCACGTCCAGGTCGATAACCGAACGCGATGCCCTCGTTGGCAAGTTGCGCAATGCGCCGCTCCAGAAAGTACGGAGACCAGATGTGCGGCATCAGATAGACAGGTGCGCGCGTCAGCGTCTGCAGCAACGCTTTCGAGGTTTTCTCATACTCTGCCAATGTCCAGATCTCATCGAATGGGCCGCCATTGAATATGTGCCCAGACGGTTTGCCGAACATCGGGGTTTCGCACAACGCCGCATACATGTGCCCCGCAAAGAACGCGATCAGTTTCTTGCCCAGCGCCTTCATCTGCTTGAGCCACTCAACCGGCAACTGTGCACCCATCTCGATTACGACGTCGAGTTCGTGCGTGACATCACGCGGATTGACCAGCGGCACATTGAGCCCAGCAAGATCCAACCCAGCCGGTAACGACTGCGCATCGCCTCCGTTGAGGAAATAGAGTTGGCCAACCCGGTCCGATCGACTCAACATCATGGCCAGAAAGGCGATGTTCTGATGGATCCCGTTTTCCCAGATACTCTGGCCTTCACGCGCAAACAGCGAGATGCCAACTCGAAGCCTATCGTTATCTTTTTGCATTGAACACATCCTTCACCTGCTCCGCAAACCATCTCGCGCAAAACCCATCTCGCGCAAAACCGCTAACGGAACAGGTTGTCTATCAGCGCGTCGTACCTGGACACAAGCGCCGGACTCTCGCACGTGAATCGAAGTAGAGATTGCCGCTGTCGCCGCATGTAGCCCTCCCAGTCTTCGTCGTGATGCCGCAGCGCGAGCGTGAGTTGCTCCGCGGCGTTCTGCACGTCGTTGCCTGGGTAGTAGTAGCCGATGTCCTGGGCAAGACTCGCGTTGTGTACGAGGGGATATCCTTGCCAGCACACGTCAAAATAGAAATAGTTGAGCGGGTTCTCCCACTGGTGGGATACCACCACGTCGGTCAGCTCCGACAGAAACGCCGGCGTTTCAAAGCGACCGACAAAGCTGGCTTTGCCGGCACGAACCATCTCCAGTTGGTTCATCAGCATCACAAACTCAGGACTCGCACGCGCAAGATGGTCAGCATTCGTTACGTGCGTGAACGCAATCAACCCTGGGTTACGACGATAAACCTCGTCGATAATCAGCATCGGATACAGGCAGCACTTCACGACATTGTGATTGGGCTCCATCACACTCAGCCGTTTCCCGCTCTTTCCGCTTGGCCGGTACTCCCCATGCAGCGGAAATACGCTAGCGCGCTCCTCCAGGAACATGGGATCCCACACAAACGGAACGATGCGCCCCGGACAACGCCGTAGCGACTGCAGGAATGGCAGTGATGACTTGGCGACCTGAGGAATCGCCCAGATCTCGTCATACCCTCTGTTGACGAACAACGTGTCCCACATCCGACGGCCGAACAGCACCGACTCGGTGACATGGATGTATTCAAAACCGCACACGTAGCTGATGATCTTGACGCCGCGCGCTTTCAAGTAAGCGGTTTGCTCAGCATCAATCTGGCCGCCGAGTTCGATCAGAACATCAAGATCATCTTTGGCCTCCACAAAGGGGCGTGTATCAAACTCGCTCAGGCGCCATGGCAGGGCACTTGTCACCGGCACATCAGTCGTATTGAGCAGCGTTACCCGATGACCCCGGTCAGACTTCATCAACACTTTTGCGAGGAACAGGGCGTTCTGCTTGATGCCGTTGACCCATAGACTCTCGTTCGGCTCACGAAGGCCGATGGTGATTCCAATACGCAGTCCGTTCATGTTCACTCACACCAAGAAAAGGGCACACGATCGGGAGCCGCCAAACGCTGCAGGCTCCCGGTCATATGCAATGTGGACCACTGGCCATAACCACTGATCTAGCAAGGCTTCAAAGCATGGGGCATTACCATGAGTACCCCACGCCTCCATTGACCATCGTGCGTCCGGATGTTGTGGCACTCACCCCCAGCCTGACAATCGTGTTTTGTGTCACGCGCGCACTCCCTCCAATTGCCAGTGCGGTATAGCCTCCATAGCTCCCAAAGCCCGCACCAATCTGAGCCGTCTTACCTGGCTCCACCTGCGGCAGGCCCGCCAGCGCACCGGCCATTGCAACCCCCGAATAGGCTTGCTTGGCAACAGTATTGACGCTTTGCTGGACGCTTTGAAGCTGAGACACGTTGACTGCATCCGTTGGGTTGACGCCAGGTGCAACATTGGTGATACGACGCTCTGCGCCCGGCGCCCCTACCGATACGGTGTTGTCCTGGTCCGCCACCGAGCCCGCCCCCAATGCAACCGCGTTGTTTGCAGGTGCCGATGCGTTGGCCCCGATGGAAACTGAGTTGTTGCCGGACGTTGTCGCGTTGTAGCCGATGGCGACGGTCGGATCTCCGGTCGCCTGGGCGTTGTAACCAATGGCGACGGCACCGTCCTGGGAAGCAGCGGCGCGGAAGCCGATGGCAGTCGCATTCGCGGCCGTGGCTCGCGCATTTGAACCGTAAGCTGTCGCACCGTTTTGCGTTGCATGTGCGCACACCCCGTTCGCCGTCGAATCGACGCCGTTGGCAGTCGTACAAGAAGCCGATACCTGGGTGACCGTTGTCCCAGAAGTCCCTTGTGTGAGGAGCGCACCGCCAGGCGCAGTACCGCCAACCGCACCTGGCGCCCCCGTCCCTGAAGCCGAGCCATTCACTGAAATCACCGTGGTTGACAGTGACGTCACCTGACTGTTCGTTGCCCCCAGGCTGGTCGACAACGAAGTGATCTCGCCTCTCAAGGAAGTCGACAGGCTGTACAGCTGACTGCCGTTGACCGCCTGTGTACTGCTGGCAGTCACTGCTCCGGCCGCAACATTGGTGAGAAGAACAGGGGTGGTTGCTCCGACCCCACCAAGGGTGACGCTGTTATGCGATGCATTGTCATACATCACAGCGTTCCCAAGGCCGGTCGAGATCACTGTCGACAGCGACGTCAAGTTGTTATTCGTGGTGCTCAGACCCGTGCTCAGCGACGCGACGTTGCTGTTGGTCGTACTCAGACCCGTGCTCAGCGATGCGACGTTGCTGTTAGTCGTACTCAGACCCGTGCTCAGCGATGCGACGTTGCTGTTCGTCGTGCTCAAGCCAGTAGACAGCGAGTTCACCCCGCTTTGCGCCGTGCTGATCCCCGTCGATGCTGACGTCGACAGCGAAGACAGCTGGCTGCCGTTGATCGCATCCGTACTCGTCGCGTTCACCGCACCCGCTGCCACGTTCGTCAGTGTCACCGGCGCGCTGGCGCCAACACCACCCAGCGTCACCTTGGTGTGCGTGCTGTCGTCGTACTGCACAGCGTTGGCAACGCTCGTGGACAGCGAACTGATCCCAGTCGACGCCGAGGTCGACAGCGATGTCAGCGCGGTGTTGGTTGTGCTCAGGCCTGTGGAGAGCGAGTTCACTCCACTTTGCGCCGTGCTGATGCCCGTCGACGCCGAGGTCGACAGCGACGTCACCGTGCTGTTCGTCGTGCTCAAGCCTGTCGACAACGATGCAACGTTGCTGTTTGTCGCGCTCAAGCCAGTGGACAGCGAATTCACCCCACTCTGTGCCGTGCTGATCCCCGTCGACGCTGACGTCGACAGCGAAGACAGCTGGCTGCCGTTGATCGCATCCGTGCTCGTCGCGTTCACCGCGCCCGCTGCCACGTTCGTCAGTGTCACCGGCGCGCTGGCGCCAACACCACCCAGCGTCACCTTGGCGTGCGTGCTGTCGTCGTACTGCACGGCATTCGCGAGTCCGGCCGAAACTACCGTCGACAACGATGTGACATTGCTGTTCGTCGCGCTCAAGCCAGTGGACAGCGAGTTCACCCCACTTTGCGCCGTGCTGATGCCCGTCGACGCTGACGTCGACAGCGAAGACAGCTGGCTGCCGTT
>NZ_JAELUI010000596.1 GCF_016429285.1 Ralstonia sp. ASV6 | reverse complement strand
CCCCCCCCCCCCCCCCCCCCCCCCCCCCCCCCCCCCCCCCCCCCCCCCCCCCCCCCCCCCCCCCCCCCCCCCCCCCCCCCCCCCCCCCCCCCCCCCCCCCCCCCCCCCCCTTTTTAATGCTCCGGCGCCCACCGAGATCTACACTCCACGGCCTTCGTCGGCAGCGTCAGATGTGTATAAGAGACAGGGTGGAAGGCGCCGACTACGTGGAGATGCTTAACCACCTGCGTTTTGCTGTGCGCGCCACCCACCTGGGTGACACGCGTACGCTGGTGATTCCCGTCGCGCCAACCATCTACTGGGAAATGGGCGCA
>NZ_JAELUI010000595.1 GCF_016429285.1 Ralstonia sp. ASV6 | reverse complement strand
CCCCCCCCCCCCCCCCCCCCCCCCCCCCCCCCCCCCCCCCCCCCCCCCCCCCCCCCCCCCCCCCCCCCCCCCCCCCCCCCCCCCCCCCCCCCCCCCCCCCCCCCCCCCCCTTTTTAATCATCCGGCCACCACCGAGATCTACACTCCACGGCCTTCGTCGGCAGCGTCAGATGTGTATAAGAGACAGCCGTTGGGCACTGGCGCTTTGCGCTCAACGGCACGAATCTGGGCAACCGCGAGGTCATCTCTGGCTGCTACGACGCCACGCGCTGCATCTACAACAACGGGCGCACGGTGCTGGCAACGGCCAAGTA
>NZ_JAELUI010000594.1 GCF_016429285.1 Ralstonia sp. ASV6 | reverse complement strand
GCGCAGCGCCACTCCGGCCTTTGGAGGAAAGGGGGCGATTGTACCCCAGGGGATTAGATAAGTCCCTGATTTTCGACATCTTTCGGCTGTCAGTCAGAGGGTTGTCAGCCAGGTGCCTCCCCTGCGCCTGTCTCTTATACACATCTGACGCTGCCGACGAAGGCCGTGGAGTGTAGATCTCGGTGGGGGCCGGGTCATTAAAAAGGGGGGGGGGGGGGGGGGGGGGGGGGGGGGGGGGGGGGGGGGGGGGGGGGGGGGGGGGGGGGGGGGGGGGGGGGGGGGGGGGGGGGGGGGGGGGGGGGGGGGGGGGGGGG
>NZ_JAELUI010000593.1 GCF_016429285.1 Ralstonia sp. ASV6 | reverse complement strand
CCCCCCCCCCCCCCCCCCCCCCCCCCCCCCCCCCCCCCCCCCCCCCCCCCCCCCCCCCCCCCCCCCCCCCCCCCCCCCCCCCCCCCCCCCCCCCCCCCCCCCCCCCCCCCTTTTTAATGACCCGGCGCCCACCGAGATCTACACTCCACGGCCTTCGTCGGCAGCGTCAGATGTGTATAAGAGACAGCTTCGAGAGTTGCGCTGCCAATTGCTCATGTTCTTTGCCCAATTGTGCATGCACGGGCATGAATTCGTTAGCCGTCGAAAGCTTTACGACGATCTTGTCCATGAAATCTTTGTCGATGCTCTGGACC
>NZ_JAELUI010000592.1 GCF_016429285.1 Ralstonia sp. ASV6 | reverse complement strand
CCCCCCCCCCCCCCCCCCCCCCCCCCCCCCCCCCCCCCCCCCCCCCCCCCCCCCCCCCCCCCCCCCCCCCCCCCCCCCCCCCCCCCCCCCCCCCCCCCCCCCCCCCCCCCTTTTTTAATGATCCGCCCACCACCGAGATCTACACTCCACGGCCTTCGTCGGCAGCGTCAGATGTGTATAAGAGACAGGGCTGGATCTGTATTGCGACACGGTGATCTCCGTTTCGCAGCCGGGTGGGGCGTCGGATGCGGCGCGCCAACTGCGCAAGATCGGGCAGAAGGATCTGCTGATCGCCATCGCTTTCCCGCGCTATG
>NZ_JAELUI010000591.1 GCF_016429285.1 Ralstonia sp. ASV6 | reverse complement strand
GCCTTGCATTCGGAGGTGAACGCACGGCCGCAAGCGGATTGCATGCTGCTGATCGACACAGTGCCGCGACCGATATCGGAGGACGATGCACTGTGGGAAGGCTACTCGCAGAGTGACAATGTCCGCGTCAAACTTGCGCATCCGAAGATTGATCCCGCGCATTACCCGGCGCTGCTGCCACTGAGCATCACAAAGTTCAAAGACAGTCTTTTTCTTGAGCAAAGCGTTCTGAGCGCGCTTGAAGAGCTGCCTTCAGAAATCTTGCGAACCGGCACGGGCCGTCGGATCGCCGGTTGGTTGACGAGTTCCGAACC
>NZ_JAELUI010000590.1 GCF_016429285.1 Ralstonia sp. ASV6 | reverse complement strand
CGCCGCGCTCTGCCCACCCGGGCCAGTGGATGCGGAGGCTGACAGCGTGGCGTCGGCCGCCACGATGGCACGCAGCGTGGTGGCCAGTTGCACCGCGTTGGCGTTCTTGAGCGGTACTACCCAGATGCTGTCTCTTATACACATCTGACGCTGCCGACGAAGGCCGTGGAGTGTAGATCTCGGTGGTCGGCGGGTCATTAAAAAGGGGGGGGGGGGGGGGGGGGGGGGGGGGGGGGGGGGGGGGGGGGGGGGGGGGGGGGGGGGGGGGGGGGGGGGGGGGGGGGGGGGGGGGGGGGGGGGGGGGGGGGGGGGGG
>NZ_JAELUI010000589.1 GCF_016429285.1 Ralstonia sp. ASV6 | reverse complement strand
CCCCCCCCCCCCCCCCCCCCCCCCCCCCCCCCCCCCCCCCCCCCCCCCCCCCCCCCCCCCCCCCCCCCCCCCCCCCCCCCCCCCCCCCCCCCCCCCCCCCCCCCCCCCCCCTTTTTAATGATACGCCCACCACCGAGATCTACACTCCACGGCCTTCGTCGGCAGCGTCAGATGTGTATAAGAGACAGGCCTTGGCCTGCATCGCGAGCTTCTTGAGGAAATCGACCAGGATGTCGATGCGGTTTCTGTGCGCCTGCGCAACCTGCGCCTTCAGGAACGTAACGTTGATGATCTGGAAGTACGTGCTCGGTCCT
>NZ_JAELUI010000588.1 GCF_016429285.1 Ralstonia sp. ASV6 | reverse complement strand
CCCCCCCCCCCCCCCCCCCCCCCCCCCCCCCCCCCCCCCCCCCCCCCCCCCCCCCCCCCCCCCCCCCCCCCCCCCCCCCCCCCCCCCCCCCCCCCCCCCCCCCCCCCCCCTTTTTAATGATCCGCCCCCCACCGAGATCTACACTCCACGGCCTTCGTCGGCAGCGTCAGATGTGTATAAGAGACAGGGCCATACCGGCGTGGGCGAGGTGCCGGGCGGCGAGGCGATCCGCAAGACAATTGAAGACGCGACGCCGCTGGTGGTGGGGCAGCCGATCGGCGCATACAACAACGTGCTCAATACCGTGCGCCGGC
>NZ_JAELUI010000587.1 GCF_016429285.1 Ralstonia sp. ASV6 | reverse complement strand
CCCCCCCCCCCCCCCCCCCCCCCCCCCCCCCCCCCCCCCCCCCCCCCCCCCCCCCCCCCCCCCCCCCCCCCCCCCCCCCCCCCCCCCCCCCCCCCCCCCCCCCCCCCCCCTTTTTAATGACCCGGCCACCACCGAGATCTACACTCCACGGCCTTCGTCGGCAGCGTCAGATGTGTATAAGAGACAGGTCCACCTCCGTCTCCATTCCGAATACTCCGTCGTCGATGGCAACGTCCGTCTGGACGATGCCGTCAAGGCCGCCGCCAAAGATGGCATGGGCGCCCTGGCGCTGACCGACCTCGCCAACGCCTTCG
>NZ_JAELUI010000086.1 GCF_016429285.1 Ralstonia sp. ASV6 | reverse complement strand
AACCGCACTGGCTGCGGGGCTTGCAATGATGCTTGCCGGCGCACCGGCGTTTGCAGACGAGGGCGACATCATCGTGCAGCGCGACGTCACGCCGCGTATCGCCTATCGGGGTGTGCCCACTGAAGCCTTACCGGTGCGCACCGCTGTTAGCCCGTTTCCCACCCAGGCGTTCAATCAATCCGTTGGGTCGGTCATGTCTGTGCTCTCTGACGGAGAACTCGGCACGTCGCATGCATCTGCCGCCAACGCCACCACGGGATTGCAACGCGTGCTGACCTCGCAGTCGAGTGGGTTGCAGCCCGCAGCGGGCGGGCTCGCGGTCGGAACCGCCGTTGGTGGGGCGGCCGTTGGCGGTGTGGGTGGCCAAGTGGTGCAGGCTACGGCCGGCATCGCTTCGCAGATCAGTGGCGCGCTGGCACCGCTCTCACGAGGTGGTCAGCCGTGAAATCGACAACGCTGCCCCGCGTTGTGGTGGCTATGAGCATCGTGGCGACCGGCGCGGCATGGGCTCAGGGGGTACCGCTGTCTGCCGTGATCGACGGGGATGCCGCTGCCAACACGGCCGGACGTATCGCCGTCAATCAGGCGTCGGGGGCTGGCAACGCCCAAGCGAACCTGGCGGCCCTGTCCACCGATGAGGCCGGCGTCGTGTCATCACAGGTTGTCGGTCGGGCTGTGCCAGGCCTGTCGGCATCGAGCCGCTTGGCAGGGGCTGCCTTCAATGGTGCAGCGGGTCTGGTGTCGATTAACCAGGCTAGCGGCGCCGGCAATGCGCAACTGAACGTTGCGGTCATTGCACCCACCGCTTCCGTTGTGCAACAGCAATCCCACCACATTGAGCCGCTTGCCGACAGTGCCCTGTCTGGCGTGGCAGTGCAGTCTCGTCGTCAGGATGTCGCGCCCGCGACGGAGGGCAGGCAAGACGCGTCGATCGCATCGACCGCGTTGCGCAATACCTCCGGCGTCGTGCAGGTGAACCAGGCGGCAGGAACGGGGAATGTCGTATCCAACGTCTTTGTGCTCCGTCCCCCGGCGGGCACTCTTTTTTAACAGCAGCAAAGGAAGGGAGATCACCATGAAAGCCAAACTGATTGCCGTCGCCGCATTGAGCTTGCTTGCCGCAGGTGCTGTCCAGGCGCAGGATCGCGGTGGGCCAACTTCGTCCGGTGCGGTTATCACCAACGTGACCGATATCAGCAATGACATCCATGTGCAGGGCTACGGCCTGGCACTGGGTTTTGTGCCGTTCAGTTCGGAATCGTCGGCAGTTGTCGATTCCACGCAGAGCAGCAACAACAACTCAGTCGACCTGCCGCGTGGCAGCAACAAGGCGACGGTTGATGGTCAAGCACTCCAAGGCGCGCAGGGTGCAGTTGGCGTGAACGTGACGTCCGGCGCAGGCAATGTGCAGTCCAACGACGTGGCCTTGGCTGCAGTGGATGCCGGCAAGGTGTTCGCTTCTGCGCAGGTGTTCAACAACCAGTCGGACCCGGGTGAATCGCTGGCAATTGGCAATGCCGTCAACAAGGCATCGTTGGGTGGCAGCGCGCTTAACGGCGCCAAGGGCACCATCGGTGTGAACATCGCTGCCGGTGCTGGTGAACTGCAAGAAAACGGCATGGCGGCTTCCACCAACAGCTCGGGCCGTATCGCCAAGGCCACGGACTACAACACGCAGGCGGCCGACAACAACTCGCTGCGCCTGAACGGTTGCGATCCGACCAACGTTGCATCGTTGAACGGTACGGCACTGATGAACGCCATGGGCAATATCGGTGTGAACATTGCCGCCGGCGCCGGCAACCTGCAGCACAACGGTCTGGCCATCGCCACCGCCAAGGCTGCGAATTAAAGCAAAACTGCCTCATTGCCCGGCCGCCTTGTGCGGCCGGGCGTGATCCCCCGGGGGGAGTGATGCGATTGAACCAGCGATGGAGCCGCATGATCGGGCTATGCGTGGTCTGCGCATGCGGCGTGTGGACCGCGCAGGCACACGCGCAGGAAGGCGCGATTGCACTGCGTGCCGACAGCGAGATGCCGCTGAACAAGCCGGTCAGGAGCATGGCAGAGCTGCGCTATCGCAGCGTGATGCGCCAGCAGCAGGATTTCAGTTGTGGTGCTGCGGCCGTGGGCACGCTGTTGCGCTATGCCTACGGCATGGACATCGAAGAGAAGCGCGTGATTGCCGACATGATGAAAGTGAGCGACCCAAAGCAGGTCGCCGAGCAGGGCTTCTCCATGCTCGACATGCGCAATTACGTGCAGACGCTGGGGTTTCGCGGACGCGGCTACCGCGTTGACATGACGGCGCTGCGCGATCTGGCGATTCCCGTGATCGTCTTGCTGAACTTGAACGGGTACCAACACTTCGTGGTCGTGAAGCGCGCGGCTCAGGGGCGGGTGTTCATCGCCGACCCCGCGCTGGGCAACCGCATCATGCAGGAATGGGAGTTTGCGCCTGCGTGGAACGGCCTCGTTTTCGCAATCGTCGGCGACGTACCCGTTCGGGCCGATTCCGGATTGATGCAGACCAACGCTCCGACGCTGCGCGCGCGTGAAAACGCCGCCTTTGCCGGCGGTGCGCTGCCGCCTCAATTGGAGTTCGGGCCCGCCCGGTGGGATTTGTTCTGATGAAGACCAAGACTATTGCGTGGATCGTTCCACTAGCCTGCGCCGGCTGGTGTGCCGGTGCCAATGCTGGCGCGTCGCCGTCAGAGTCATCCGACCAGGCGGCGCTGTTCCATGGCGGCACCGTGGTGGAGTTGGCGGACGACGGCGAATTGGCTCAGCAGCGCGGTAAGTACCTGGGCGCGAGCATCGTCAGTGGTTTCATGATCGCAATGGCCTCGCAGTGGCGCAATGAAGCCGGGCAGGCGTCTGCGGAGGCCCGCCTGCTGGCCACCAACCTGCGCACCAATGCCGCCAGCGTCAACGTGAGCACGCAGGCGTCGGTGCAGATGGGGGCGGGTGCGCTGGCAGGCGCGGCGTCCGGCGCCAGTGCCGCGGGCGGGGCCGGGGTACAGGTCAACGGTGTCGGCCAGGTGACACAGGTGGCTGGCAACAACAACCTGGCAAGTAACACCGCATCGATCTCGATGCAGGCCGCTCCATTGCCTACACTGCCTTCGGGTGGTTCGTCGGCGCTGGCGGCTCAGAACGGTTTTGTCGCCCAGGCCCAGGCGGGCGCGGGCGGCGTGCAGGTGGCCATCACCAGCCCGGTGGGCGTTGCCTCGCAGTCGGTAACGTCCAATCTGGCCGGGGTGGCGGGGAGCCTGATGCAGGTGGCGCAACTGGCGGGCAATGCACAGGTCATTGCCAATCAGTTGTCGATCCAGCTGCAAATTCAGACGATGTCGCGTCAACAGCTGGCTCAGATCGGCGTGGCGCAGGCATTGCAGGCGGTGGCGGGTTTACGCCGCTAGACGTGGCGATGCAGAATTCCCTATAACGGCGCATTAGAAGAACGCACAGGCAGACAGTGAGAGTCGGCGCTTGGCAATGGGCCGGCGTGCCGAAACGGAGGCTCTTAAGCCTCCACCTTGCTTTCCGGGGGGAAACATGGGACACCGACGCACGGCAGTGGCGTGTGCAGTGGCATGTTGGTCGTTGCTGCCTGCAGCGGCCTGGGCGCAATCGCAGTCGCAAACCGACGACAACTCGTTCGACGCGCGGCTCGCACGTCTGCAGCGCACCATCGAGCGGCAGCAGAAGATCATCGAGGCGCTGGAAGAACGCGTGGGTGATCTGGAGCTCGTGCGCGTGCGCGGACGTGGTGTGGGTGGCAACGGGCCATCCGCTGCATCGACGTTGAACGGATCGGCGGGGGCGGCCGGGGCGGTCGCCTCGGTCGCCGCCACACAGTCCACCGGGCAACCCTCTGGCGCGTTGCTTTCGCAAGCCGATGGCGCTGCCGCACCCGCCAGCGAGAGCACCACACCCGGGCGTGCCGACCCCAACGAAAAACCCCGCATCCAGAGTAAGGATCTCGTCTTCCAGGCCGAGCACGCGCCGTTGTTCGAGCGGCGTTTCACGCTGGATACCGGCTTCAGCTACAGCTACTACGACCGCCGCAATCTGGCGCTCTCGGGTTTCCTTGCGCTGGACGCGATCTTCCTCGGGCAGATCAACTTGGTGCAGACCAAGGCTAATGTCACCACCTTCGACGTCACTGGCCGCTATGGTTTTACCGACCGGCTGAGCGCGGACTTCACCGTGCCGGCGGTGTATCGCTCCAGCACGTTCTTCAGCGGTGGTGCAGGTGGCGCTTCGAGCACGGTGAGCGAGGCGGACAAGTCCTCCGCCGGCCTGGGCGACGTAAGTGCCGGCATTTACTACCAGCTCGTCAAAGAGTCGGTCGACTGGCCGGATATCGTCGGCAGCTTCCGCGTGCGCGCGCCTACCGGGCGCTCGCCATTTGGTATCAAGCTGATCCAGGCCGACAGCAATAACAACAACCTGATCATTGATCAGCAACTGCCCACGGGTAACGGCGTGTGGAGCGGCACGCTGGGTGTGTCGTTTCTGAAGACGTATGACCCAGTGGTGCTGTTTGCCAATGCCAGCTACACGTACTTTGTGCCGCGCTCGTTTGCCGACATCTCGTCGACCGTGGGTGTCGTGCAGCCGGGCAAGGTCAAGCTGGGCGACACGATCACCGTGGGCGGTGGCCTGGCGCTGGCGCTCAATGACCGCACCGCACTCACCATGGCCTACAGCACGGCCTATTCGGGCAATACGCACATCACACCAGACGGCGGCGCCGAGCAATCTGTGGTGGGCAGCAAGACCAACGTGGGCACCATGACCTTCGGCATCAGCCATGTGCTGACGAAGAACCTGTCGATCAGCGCCACGCTGGCGATGGGCCTGACGCCGGATGCGCCCAACTACGTCTTCTCGCTACGCTTCCCATACACCTGGTAGTTGCGTGAAGCGGCGGTTCTGGGCCCAGGCGGGCGCTTTGCGTGCGTCCATCGTCTGGGCCTTCTTCTCGTTCCGGATGAACGACGGCGATCCATCTCTTCGTCACGGGACGTGGCGCTAAGTCGCAATCACTGCCTATCCAAGCGGACGTTCAGGCACTAGTCTTTCGGCCGATAGGCGCATGCCATCCGTGTGCTAGAAATGTCTCATGTACTGCGCAACCGCGATCGTTGAGCTTGGTTGGGGGAACGCCACCACCATGACAAAACGAGCGACAAAAGCATAGAAAGACAACAGGAAAGCAAGCACCGCTTGCTGTTCCTTGGGAACGGGGAGTTCAGATGAAAGCCATCCGCCAACGCGGAGCGGCGGCAGTGGAGTTCGCACTCGTCGCGCTCATCTTCTTTGGGCTTCTTCTCGGCACCGTGCAGTTTGGCTGGCTGCTCTACAACTACGTTGTACTCGCCACCGCAGCCTCCACGGGCGCTCGCGTTCTGGCAACGCAGCGCGGCTACAGCGCGCCTTACACCAATACCAAAAGCGCAATTCTGGCGGCAGCGACGTCGCTCGGCGCGCAGTCGACGATAGCAAGCCGCATGACGATCACCATGTCTGTCGGGGGAGCGTCGTGCCAGAACGATGCACTGTGTACGACTGCCTTGGGCACCGGGACCCAAGCGCCTGCTCCGGGCACACAGGCCAGTGTCGCCATCAGCTATGCATTTGCTCCGATTGTTGGCGGGTCATTGGCCGGCAAGGCATCACTGTTGCCAACCGCCTTGCAGGCCAGCATGTCGGAGCTTGTGCAGTGAAACAGGCTGTTCAGCAGGATCGGGGGAAGCCATGCAGCTCAGAACAATAGGAAGAAGCAGGGGACGGGGTACGGCAACGGTGGAGTTCGCCCTGCTGTCGCCATTTCTCATGCTATTGGCGCTGGGTGTTGCGGAGTTCGGCTGGCTGACCATCAACGCCGTGATGGTGGTCAACGCGGCGGCATCTGGTGCACGTTTCTTTGCCGGACAGCGTGGCAGCAATACACCGTACTCCGACACCAGTACACAGATCAAAGCGTCCGCTGCCACCCTGAAAGCGCCGAATTTGAGCTACTCGACCTACGTCGGCAGTACCTCATGCAGCACCGATTCGGCCTGCGCACTCGATTTGAACAGCGCAGTGCAGGGCGGCTCAGTCACCAGCGCGACGGTGACGGTGACCTACGGCCCCTATCAGCCGCTGCTTGGGGGCGCTTTCCCGGGTGTGTCGAACCTATTGCCGAAATCACTCAGTGCCACGTCGGTGGAGCGCGTGCAGTAGGCGGGCGAACTCGAATCGGAGCCAAATGCCATGAAACGATCAACCATCAAACGGCTGGCAGCAAGACGGCAACAGGGTGCCATCGGCATCATGGCAGCGTTCTCGATGATCCTGTTGATTGCCATTGCCGGTCTCGCGATCGATGCCGGGTATCTGTTCTACTGCCAGAAGCGTCTGCAGGCTGCCACCGACGCAGCAGCGCTGGCCGGCGCCGCAGACCTCTGGACGAGCTCGTTTACGACGGCACAAGCGAACGCGATGGCGTACACGGCCGGCAAAGGCAAGAACGCGATGCCTTCTGGGGTAACGGTATCCGGTGCCACCATTACCGGCTTGCAGTTGACGAACGCGCAGCTACCGGCATCTGGCGCGGTCTCCAAATACAACGCGATTCAGGTGGTGCAGCAGGCGATAGTGCCGCTGACTTTCGCTGGCGTGTTCGGGTTCAAGTCCCTCGCGATTGCAGCCAGTTCCAAGGCGGCCGCCGGAGGGGCTGGCAGCCCCGCGAAGTACAACGTCATGATCGTGCTGGACACGACAGCGTCGATGAACAACACGGATTCGAACTGCCCGAGTGCAAGCAAGAAATCGCTGACGCGGTTGCAGTGTGCCCAGCAGGCGGCGCTCTTGCTTCTGCAGAACCTGACAAACGCCGGCGACAATGTCGGGCTGATGGTGTTTCCGCCCCTGGCTGGCAGTAGCAAGGACACCGATTTTTCTTGTGGTTCAGGGCAGCAGGGCATCGCCAGCAGCTATTCCGCCGTCGGCACGGGTGTCGTGACCAGCGGCGCAACCTATCAAGTGACTGGGCCTGGGAGCGGGTACCTGAAAAATGGTGCGCTCAATACTGGATCAAGCATTGTCCAGGCGCTGGGAGGTGGCAGCTGCAGTGGCATCCCTGCAATCGGTGGGCTCGGAACGTTCTATGCGCAGGCGATCGCTTCCGCGCAGGCAGCTCTGCAAAACATGTCGCAAGGGCAAAGCCCCCCGGGGCAAAACGTGATCATTCTCTTGAGCGACGGCGATGCCACCTCATCGCAAAGCCAGTTGGGCAACACCTACAAGAGTACCTATGGTCAGGAGTGCAGGGCTGCGGTCACGTCTGCTACCACGGCGCGTCAGACCGGTACCCTGATCTATACGGTTGCCTACATTGGCGGCGGTTCGACTTCTGCAAGCTGCAGCGATGGCGGCAGCGATCTGACGCCATGCACCACCATGCAGCAGATTGCCTCGGGGCCGTCGTACTTCTTCTCAGACACCTGTCCGAACGCGGCCGGGGGCTCCATCAATCTGAACGCAGCCTTCAGTGCAATTTCGTATTCCCTGACCAAACCGCGACTGGTTCCGCAGAACGCTACGTAGAACAGTATTACGAGCTGCATCGGCGCCCAGAGTGAGCATCATTGCGAATACCTGCGCGATTGGCAGATCGGTGTGATTTCAGCGTGCCCCATCTGCGCCGGGGTAGCCGGGTGGAGGCGGTGGCGGTGGGCCGTAGTCATAGCGCGGTGCCGCCGGAGTGGATGGACGCACCATCATTGCGCCATAGACAGGAACACGATTGCCCGAGGCATACATGCATTGAATGTACGCAGCGTCGTATCCGCGCTGAGTGGCCTGGCCGGAGTACTGGGCGTTGTTCGCGCCGATTGCCGAGCCGACCAGCAACCCTGTGCCGGCGCCGACTGCTGCGCCGCGTCCGCCGCCGAGCGCCACGCCTGCTGCTGCTCCCAGTGCGGTGCCGACCGCAGCGGTGGCAACGGCACTGTCCGCTGCGGCTTGCCCTGGGCTCGCTCCACCAATCTGCGCGAAGGCAAATTGCCTGCAAGCGGCATCGTCGGCGCGGAACTGATCAAAGCTCTTGCCACTGCCGGGCAACGCCATCACGCTTGGGCCGGCGGGTATTGTTGTGCAGGCGGACAGCGCCACCAGCGTCAGTGGCAAGGGCCACCAGAATACGCGCTTCATTTCGGGACTCCCGCATTGTTCTGTGCAGGCGATGGCGGCACCGCGGGCACTTTCTGCCAGCCGCTGGAGCAGGTTTTCACATAGGGGTAGTAGCCCTCCGGCTTGGCGCAGTGGTACCAATAGCCTTGGTCCTCCGGCTCGTCTGCGTCGCCGGTGGCCATGTCGCTTTTCTCGATGTACTGCGGCGGTTCGGTTGGCACTGCGACAACGGCGGGCGGATAGTAGTAGCCAGGGTAGTACGGATAGGGGTAGCCCCACGGCGGACCGACGTACACGCCAATGCCAACGCGCCCCCTGCCATGCCAGCGATCAGCGAACGCGGGGTCGCTCGCCATGCTGGCTGCCGCTGCGGTCATGACCGCAATGACGATGCTCCCGATACTCACGGTATGAACACGCATGCTGACTGCCTCGTGTGCGACTGCGCAGCGCACGGAGCGCTGCCTGTACGTTCAGTCAATGTAGTGCCGGCATTCCATTGCCACGTCACCAGGAAAGGGCGCGTTACGCTTGTTACGGCTTGGTCGTCGCCCGGTAAGATTTCACACACAAAGTGCACATGATGTGGCGGTGATCACGCTGCGCCAACGTTTGCTGGTTTCGCGCTCGTGTGTGCTGGCGTGCGGCACGTAGACACATCGTTCAGTCCAATGGTGGCAGCGCACTTCGCACGTCAACCGCATACATTGGAGCAACGTTCTGCAAGTGCCCGGAGTCACCGGGCCTCTATGAATCTGCCCTTGACTTGACTAGGAGCCGCTATGAAAGCCATCAAGCAAATTGTGATCGTCGCCATGACGTTGACTGCGGGCGTCGCAATCGCCGCCAAAGTCGTGGATTGGCGTGACCTCGACAAGACCCACAAGCACGTTCAGGAGGCGATCCACGAGATGGAGCGCGCCCGAGCAGCCAACCACTACGACATGGACGGTCATGGCGCGAAGGCTGAAGAGCTGCTGCGTCAAGCTGAACGCGAGTTGGCCCTGGCTGTGGAATCGGCGAAGGCCGCACACTAGTTCTTTGGCTGTATCGCCCTTCACAGACGAGATGACCTGTCCCCAGTAACAGGGCCAGAGGGCTTCCAGCAAAGCCCAGTTCAAGTTTGCTTCAGGCTTGCGTCCTCTCGTCTCCGGCCTCTACACCCGGTGTTTGAAGCAGGTCGATCGCGCATTGGCGCTGTATGCTGCCGCGACCTGATCCTGTTCTCGGAGGCGGCCTCGTGCTCTATTTCTTCAACAAGCTGCTGTTGCTCGCCGTCTATGGCGTTGCGCTGGGCAGCTATGCCATGCCGTTGCCACTCTCGGCGGACGTCATCTATTGGGTGCGCATCGTTGCTGTCGTGCTGCTGGCGGCGCATCTGCTGGAGGTGGTGTTTTGCTTCCGCAAGGTCGCGCTGCACAAAGGGCCCCTGTTCGATAGCGTGCTGCTGACCATGTTGTTCGGTTTTCTGCACTGGAAGCCGATGGCGGATGCTGCCCGGAACACGCGCTGATCACGCCTTGCCGCGGCGGTTGTCGGTTTTGTCCACCTAGCCGCAACCGCTATCGCGGGCTACTCTGTTCGAGTCATCCCCTCCACGCGCTCGCCTTGTTGCGATGCGACATTCATCATGGACAGAGCGGAGCGAACAGCGTTTGTGTTTGCCGGCGGCGGCAGCCTGGGCGCCATCGAGGCCGGCATGCTGCGCGAACTGGTGGGCTCGGGTGTGGTTCCGGACATGGTGATCGGCGCATCGGCCGGCGCCATCAATGCGGCCTTTTTCGCATGCAACCCCCATGCGGCGGGCACAGCACAACTCGAAGCGCTCTGGCGCGGCGTGCGCCGTGCGGATGTGATGCCGTGGTCTTGGCGTGCCATGTTCGGCATGCTGGGCGGCAGGCGCGCGCATCTGGTGGATGCCTCTGGCCTGCAGCGGCTGCTTGTGCGGCATTTTGCACAGACCCCGCTCGAGGCAGCGACGCTGCCCCTGCACGTGGTGGCCACCGACATGCAGACGGGTGCCGAGGTGGTGCTGTCTTCCGGCCAGATCGTGCAGGCCGTGCTGGCCAGTGCCGCCATTCCGGGGGTGTTTCCGCCAGTGCGCGTGGGTGATCGCCTATTGATCGACGGCGGTGTTGCCAACAACACGCCAATCTCTACTGCGATCCGGCTCGGTGCAACGCGTATCGTCGTGCTGCCCGCCGGCTTTGCCTGTGCTGACCGGCGTGCCCCGCGCAGCGCCATCGAGCATGCGCTCAATGCGCTGTCACTGCTGGTTGCGCGCCAGCTTGTACAGGACCTGGAGCGCTGGTCTGGGCAGGTGCCGATTGCCGTGGTGCCGCCGTTGTGTCCGCTCGATGTGTCGCCCTATGACTACGCCCGCTGCGGCGAGCTGATCGATCGCGCCGCCGCCGCCACCGCCGCGTGGCTGGCCGCTGACGGTCTTGCCGGAACTGGTATCCCCGGTGCCCTGCGTGAACATCATCACGACGAAGACCGCCCGAGCTGCAGCGTCGACCCGCACACCATGCCGACTGCCTGACGCCGTCTTCGCCCGGGTGGCGGATGTCGTATGCTCACGCCGTCACAAATACAGCATTGGGGGTCTCATGGGCGTGGTGATCGATCATCCGATCGAGGTGTTCCTCATGGCGCTGATCGTGTTGGCGGGCGCGGCGCGTATCGGCTCGGCCGTATCGAAGCGCCGTGTGCTGGATGGCAGTACGCACGAAGACTTTGACGTGATTCAGGCGGCCACGCTCACGCTGCTCGGCCTGATGATCGGCTTCACGTTTTCAATGGCCATCAGCCGCTACGACACGCGCAAGAACTACGAAGAGGAAGAGGCCAACGCCATCGGCACCGAATATGCGCGGGCCAGCCTGCTGCCCGCTGCCGATGCCGCCAACCTGCGCGGCCTGCTGGCGAAGTATGTGGATGTACGCATCCGGCTCTACAGCAGCCACGACACCAGGCAACTGCCCGCACTCGAGGCCGAAACCTCGCGCCAGCAAGACGCCTTGTGGGCGGCGGTGCTCGGGCCTGCCGCCGCACAGCCCACACCAATCGTCGCGCTGGCCGTGAGCGGTATGAACGACGTGCTCAACGCGCAGGGCTATACCCAGGCCGCATGGCGCAACCGTATTCCGGTGGCTGCCTGGGTGCTGCTGTTCATGGTGGGGGCATGCGGTACGTTCATGGTTGGCTACGGCACGCGCAGCGCACGCATGCGCGGGGTGCTTCAGTTGCTGCTGCCCCTGGTACTGGCGCTGTCGTTCATGCTGATTGCCGACATCGACAGCCCGCGCGGCGGGTTTGTCCATGTGGATCCGGTCAACCTCAAGACGCTGGCGGCTTCCATGCAGCATTGACAGGCAGGGCGGGATTTTCTGCCTGGCGTTGAAACTGAATCTGCGTGGTGCGGCTGTTTCCCTGCATGCGGTGCGCTCATGATGCGCGCATCCGATTCAACTGGAAGCCCACCATGAAAGCCGTTGCCTACTACGAAAGCCTGCCCATCGATGCGCCCAACGCGCTCGTCGACCTGACCTTGCCCGACCCCGTGCCCGGCCCGCACGACCTACTCGTGGAAGTGCGCGCCGTCTCGGTCAATCCGGTTGATGTGAAGGTGCGTGCCGGCATGCCACCGGCGAACAACCAGCCGCGCGTGCTGGGCTGGGATGCGGCAGGCATCGTGCGCGCCGTGGGCGCGGAAGTATCGCTCTTCAAGCCCGGCGATGCGGTCTGGTATGCCGGTGCCCTGCAACGTGCAGGCACCAATAGCGAGCTGCACGCGGTGGACGAGCGCATCGTCGGCAAGATGCCTGCCACGCTCGGGTTTGCACAGGCGGCCGCGTTGCCGCTGACCGCCATCACCGCATGGGAATTGCTGTTCGACCGGCTGCAAGTGCCGCAGGTAGACACGCCCAGCGGCAAGACGCTGCTGATCGTGGGGGCGGCGGGTGGCGTGGGGTCGATTCTCGTGCAGCTTGCGCGGCGGCTGACAGGCCTGACCGTGATCGGCTCCGCCTCGCGCCCAGAGACGGCCACCTGGGTGCGCGAGCTTGGCGCACACCACGTGATCAACCACACCCAGCCGCTGGCCGCCGAGCTGCGCCGCATCGGCGTGCCGGAGGTCGACTACGTGGCCAGCCTGAACCAGACCGAGCACCACTTCGAGCAGATCGTCGAAGCGCTCAAGCCGCAGGGCCGTCTGGCGTTGATTGATGACCCGACGCAGCTCGACGCGCGCAAGCTCAAGGCGAAGAGCCTATCGCTGCATTGGGAATTCATGTACACGCGCTCGATGTTCAGCACGGATGACCAGATCGAGCAGCACCGCCTGCTCAATCGCGTGGCGGACATGATTGACGAAGGTACGCTGCGCTCGACCATGAGCGAGCATTTTGGCGCCATCAACGCCGCCAACCTCAAGTGCGCCCATGCCCTGATCGAAAGCAATCAGGCGCGCGGCAAGATCGTGCTGGAAGGGTTCTGATACCGGCTCAGGCGTCGGCCAGGTAGCCGCTGATGCGCGTTTGCAGAAAATCGCGCAGCCGCATCAACGTGGGCGAGAGCGCCAGCCGGTGCGTGCAGATCAGGTGCAGCGGCGCGGCCTCGCCCTGCCAGTCGGTGAGGGCCGCCTGCAGGCGGCCGGCACGCAGATCGGCCAGCACGTCCAGACGCGATTTGTACGCGATGCCGTGGCCGGCAACCGCCCAGCGGCGCACGAGTTCACCGTCGTCCGCCACACGGTTGCCGGTAACGCGTACCACCTGCGTGTCCGCCGCCCGATGGAACGTCCACTGGTCGTGCGTGGTGTCGGACAACGCCAGCCGCAGGCAGTTGTGCTGGAGCAAGTCATCGGGCGACTGGGGCACGCCGTGCCGTGCGAAGTAAGCGGGCGCGGCGCACAGCACGCGCCGGTTGTCGGGCGCCAGCGGCAGCGCCACCAGTGAGGAATCTTCCGGCTCGCCGTAGCGCACTGCGGCATCCACGCGCTGGCGGAACATGTCGACCAGCCGATCGCCAATGCGCACCTGCAGCGCCACCGCCGGGTGCTCGATGAGGAAGTCGTCGAGCCAACCGGCGAGCACGCTGCGCCCCAGGTCCGACGGCATCGACAGCGAAACATCACCACCGATGGCCTGCCGGCCGAGCGCGAGGGAATCCTGTCCGGCCTGTAGATCGGCCAGCGCGCGGCGGGCGTGCGCCAGGTAGCGCTCGCCTTCCTGCGTGAGCGCGAGGCTGCGCGTGGAGCGCGCCAGCAGCCGCGCACCCAGTTCGGCCTCCAGCCGCTTGACTGCTGCGCTGGCCGCTGCCGGTGCAATGTTCAGCACACGGGCCGCCGCTGACAGGCTGCCGTTGTCTACGGCCAGCACGAAGATGGTGAGGTCTTCCAGGCGGATCATTGCTGCAGGTTTCGATGGGAATGGCGCAGGATGAGCGGCATCTTACCGAGTGCCTAGCTCGTGCGCACGGTTGCCCAATCCAGCCCGAACCGGGCGAGATACTTGCGCAGCCGGTCCGCGTCGTTCACCTTGGCCTTCTCGGTGCGTGACACGTCAAACAACCGGCGCCCGGCATCCGACAGCGATGCCGATTCCCGACAGAGGGCAATCACGTTCTCCAGCTGCATGCGGTCGAACAGGTCGATGGATGCGACCTCGTCGCCGAGCAGATCTGCGAGCGCACCATCCGCGCCCGCCGAATCCGGTTCGGCCCACGTGCGCTGCAGACGCGCGATTTCGTCAGCGACATCGGCCTCGGTAATGCGGCCACCTTCGGCCAGCGTGGCCAGCCGGGTGACGCTGGCCGACAGCTCGCGGAAATTGCCCGTCCAGCGTGCCTGCGGCGAGGTGACGAACTTCAGGTAGATGCGTCGCGCCTCGGTGTGAAAGCGCACCTGTTCGCCGTGCTCGCGGGCAAAGCGGGCCAGCTCGAAATCGAGATTCGGCTCCAGGTCTTCCGGGCGATCGGCAAGGCCGGGCAGGTCGAACGTCCACAGGTTGATCCGCGCGTACAAGTCTTCGCGAAAGAGGCCCTCGGCCACCCACTGCCGCAGATCGCGCACGGTGCCGGCAATGAGCTGGAAATCGCTCTCGACCTCGCGGTCGCTGCCGAAGGGCAGGAAGCGCTTCTCTTCGATGGCCTTGAGCAGCATGGCTTGTTCATCGAGGCCCAGTTCGCCGATTTCGTCCAGGAACAGCAGGCCACCGTCTGCACTGCGCAGCAAGCCGGCGCGTTCCGTCTGTGCGCCAGTGAAGGCACCTTTCACGTGGCCGAAGAGGGCGGACATGGCGCTGTCACCGCGCAGCGTGGCGCAGTTCACCTCGACAAAGCGGCCGGCCAACTGGTGCCGCGCCTTCTTCATCTCGTACACGCGGCGCGCGAGGAACGACTTGCCCGCACCCGTTGGCCCGAACAGCAGCATCGGCGCCTTGGAGCGCGAGGCCACGCGCTCGATTTGCTCGATCATCCGGTTGAACGCCGGGTTGCGCGTGGCGATGCCCGATTTGAGCAGCGAGACGGTGTCTTCCCGCTCGCGTGCAAAGCGCGTGGCGATCTTGTCGTAGCGCGAGAGGTCCAGGTCGATGACGCTGTAGCTGCCCGCCGTGTTGCCCAACTCCTTTTTGCGCGGCGGCGCGGTCTGGATGAGTTGCGCCGGCAGATAGCGCGCCTCGGCCAGCAGGAACCAGCAGATCTGCGCGACGTGCGTGCCCGTGGTGATGTGGATGAGGTAATCCTCAGCCTCGGTGTCGAACGCGTAGCCGCGCGTGAAGTCGTGCAGCGTGCTGTAGACCTCTTCGAAATCCCACGGGTCGCGCAGTGCGATTTCGACGCTGTGCACCTCCGTTTCGGGCGACACGGCGGCGATGTCATCGCGCAGGCGCTCGAACAGGCCGCGGCTGCGCGCGTCGTGCAGCAGCTCCAGCCGGTGGATCACGAGGTCGTCCTGCTGGCACAGGCCGACGGTGGGCCGCCAGCGCTCCCAGCGCTGGGCGCCCTTGCCTACGTAGTCGAGCGTGGTGCCGACAAAGCCGATGGCGACTGTTTTGCGCATCCTGAAGTGCTATCCAAAAAGATAAAGCAATATATCAATGGATCGCTTTTTCAGGAAGTTTGGCGTGCCTACATCTGCGTTGATTTGCAACAAATACAATGTAATCAATGGGATAGATTGGGTTGCGTTCAGTTGAGAGTGACCTGGCACACCCATTGCACTAGAGATGGCATCAACAACACAACGCGAGATGCCAAATGGCTAACCAGCAACTGTTCCAGACCTTGCTCGCGAAGACGGTCCAAGCCAATGCGACCGACGCGATCAACCAGGCCGGCGCCCCGGCGTATGCGATGTCGCTCCAGCACCAGCTGGCGCAACTGGCCATGACGGGCTGCCTGAACCAAACCTTCTACGCTTCGGCTGAGTCGCAGCTGGCCGACGTGCTGCAACTGGCGCTACAGGTGGACGATGCCTTCATCGCCAAGACTGCGGTGTACTGCCGCGAGCGCGGTCTGATGAAAGACATGCCGGCCCTGCTGACCGCCGTGCTGGCGGCCAAGGGCAGTGCGCTGCTGCCGGCGGTGTTCGGCCGCACGATCGACACCGGCAAGATGCTGCGCAACTTCGTGCAGATCGTGCGCAGCGGCGCAACGGGCCGCAAGTCGCTCGGCAGCCGCCCGAAGAAGCTCGTGCAGGCGTGGCTGAACAGCGCTACGGAAGTGCAACTGCTGCAGGCCACCGTGGGCAACGCACCGTCGTTGGCGGATGTCGTGAAGATGGTGCACCCGAAGCCGGCGGAAGCCTGGCGCGCCGCGTTCTTTGCGTGGCTGATCGGCAAGCCGTATGACGCCACGCAACTGCCGCCGTTGACGCGTGAGCTGTGTGCGTTTCGCGCCGGTGAGTCGAAGGTGCTGCCGGACGTGCCGTTCCAACTGCTGACCAACGCGCCGTTGAACGCTGCGCAATGGGCGGTGCTGTCTGAACGCATGGGCTGGCACGCACTGCGCATGAACCTGAACACGCTGGGTCGCCAAGGTGCGTTCAGCCTGCCGGGTGTGACCAAGCGTGTGGCTGCCCGTCTGGCGGATGCGGCGCAGGTGCGCAAGGCACGTGTGTACCCGTATCAACTGCTGGCAGCCTACCGTTCAGCGGTTGATCCGGTGCCGGTGGCCGTGCGTGAAGCGTTGCAGGATGCGCTGGATGTGTCGCTGGCCAACGTGCCGAAGCTTGAGGGCAACGTGGTCGTGTGCCCGGACGTGTCCGGCTCAATGGGCAGCCCGGTAACAGGCTGGCGTCAGGGTGCGACTTCGGTCGTGCGCTGTATCGACGTGGCGGGGCTGGTGGCGGCGGCCATCCTGCGCTCGCATCCGACGGCACGCGTGTTGCCGTTCGAGCAGCGTGTGGTGGATGTGCGCCTGAACGCCCGCGACTCGGTCATGACCAATGCCGACAAGCTGGCGGCCATCGGTGGTGGCGGTACCAACTGCTCGGCGCCGTTGGCCCAACTGGTGGCAGAGCGTGCCAAGGTCGATGTGGTGATCCTGGTGTCGGACAACGAGTCGTGGGTTGATGCCACGCGTCGTGGCGCCACCCAGACGATGCTGCAGTGGGACTTGCTGAAGCTGCGTAACCCGCAAGCCAAGCTGGTCTGCATCGATCTGCAGCCGTACGGCACCACGCAAGCAGTGGAGCGTGCGGACATCCTCAACGTCGGTGGTTTTGGCGATGCGGTGTTCGACGTGATCGCGCAGTTTGCGTCCGGCAGCTTTGGCGCAGGCCACTGGGTCGAGGCCATCGAGGCGACGGTGCTGTAGGCCGTCTGTGCAATGAACAACAACGTTTTACCGGCGCGTCACGAATGCTGAAGAGCTTGTCCTGACGCGCCAGGTGCGAATGCCTGCGGGTGTACATCGGTATCCAGTCGGTTCGAACCCGACCCGCGCGAAAGCGTGAGACCACTCGCTCCCCTAGTCGCACCACCTTTTAGTTTTTCGGCGAATGCCGGCGGAACTACATCCTATGAAGATCGAGGTCGCGGGTTCGAATCCCGTCGGTCCCAAATCAGGGGGACCGTAGCTCAGTGGATAGAGCGCGCTGTTTCGCCAACTTTAGTCGCCGACCCCAATGCAACGCCCGATGTCACTGCCAATACGACATCGGGCCCCATAATGAAAAGAACGGAAGCAACGAAAGATCATGAGTCAGTACAACACTCTCCACGTTGAAAACGGCGCCGACATCAAGCTGTGGACCAACGGCGTGCCGGTAGAAGATGACGCCCGCAAGCAGCTGATGAACACGGCCAAGATGCCGTTCATCTTCAAGCACCTGGCGGTGATGCCGGACGTGCACCTGGGTAAGGGTTCGACCATCGGGAGCGTGATCCCGACCGAGGGCGCGATCATTCCGGCCGCCGTGGGCGTGGATATCGGCTGCGGAATGATGGCCGCGCGCACGACGCTCACGGCCGCAGACCTGCCGGACAACCTGCACGGCCTGCGTAGCGCCATCGAGGCAGCGGTGCCGCACGGCCGTACGCCGGGCCCGCGCGATAAGGGTGCCTGGAATACGCCGCCGGAAACGGTCGATGCGATGTGGGGTGAACTTGCCAACGGCTTCAAGCGCATCACCGACAAGTACCCGAAGCTCGCCAAGACGAACAACCACAAGCACTTGGGAACGCTGGGTACCGGTAACCACTTCATCGAGGTCTGCCTGGATGAAGAGCAACGCGTCTGGTTCATGCTGCACTCGGGGTCGCGCGGGGTGGGTAACGCCATCGGCAACCTGTTCATCGAGCTGGCGCAGGCCGATATGCGACAGCACATCGCCAACCTGCCGGACCGTGACCTCGCGTACTTTGAAGAAGGCAGCCAGCACTTTGATGACTACGTCGAAGCCGTCGGCTGGGCGCAGGACTACGCGCGCCGTAACCGCGCCACGATGATGCAGAACGTGATTGCGGCCGCGCGCCGCGTCATCACCAAGCCGT
This sequence comes from Ralstonia sp. ASV6, assembly GCF_016429285.1. Lineage (GTDB taxonomy): Bacteria > Pseudomonadota > Gammaproteobacteria > Burkholderiales > Burkholderiaceae > Ralstonia > Ralstonia flaminis. The sequence continues at coordinate 7,013 of NZ_JAELUI010000086.1, read as the reverse complement.
TCGCGGCGGACGTGGAAGCGGTGAACTGCCACCACAACTACGTGCAGCGCGAAACCCACTTCGGCCGCGACGTGCTGGTGACGCGCAAGGGCGCGGTGTCGGCGCAGAAGGGGCAACTCGGGATCATTCCGGGTTCGATGGGGGCGAAGAGCTTCATCGTGCGCGGGCTGGGTAACGAAGAGGCCTTCTGCTCGTGCAGCCACGGTGCGGGCCGCACCATGAGCCGTACACAGGCAAAGAAGCGCTTTACGGTCGATGACCAGGTTCGCGCCACAGCCCACGTGGAATGCCGTAAGGATGCTGACGTGATCGACGAGATCCCGATGGCGTACAAGGACATCGACCATGTGATGGCGGCGCAGGCGGATCTGGTAGAGATCGTGCATACGCTGCGGCAGGTGGTGTGTGTGAAGGGATAAGCTCGCCCTCCGCGCTCGTACAACAAGAACAACAAGTGAACACCATGACGTTTCTGTATTCCCACCCTGTCTCCGGCACCATCCGCGAGCGCGTGCTGGCGGAGCTGACCCGCATCGAGCTGCAGCACGACGTTCGCGTGCTGTTTGCGTGCGAATCGGGCAGCCGGGGCTGGGGCTTTGCCTCGCCCGACAGCGACTACGACGTGCGCTTCGTCTACGTGCATCAGCCCGAGTGGTACTTGCGCGTCGAGCCGCAGCGCGATGTGATCGAACTGCCGATCAGCGACGAGCTGGACATCTCCGGCTGGGAGTTGCGCAAGGCGCTGCAGCTGATGCACCGCTCCAACCCGACGCTGCTGGAGTGGCTCGCCTCGCCCGTGGTGTACCGCCAGGACGCGGCATTGGCCGAGTGCATGCGCAAGCTGGCGCCAACGTTCTTCTCCGAGCGCAAGGGCCGCTGGCATTACGTGTCGATGGCGGCAAAGAACTTTCGCGGCTACCTGCAGGGCGAGACCGTACGCATGAAGAAGTACCTGTACGTGCTGCGTCCGTTGCTGGCCGCACAGTGGATCGACGAAGGGCGCGGCATCCCACCGATGCGCTTTGCCGATCTGGCTGATGTGATGGTGAGAGACACCGCGCTGCGTGACGAGATCAACCAGTTGCTGGCGATCAAGATGGAATCCGGCGAGGCCGAATACGGGGCGCGCTTTCCGCGCATTCACGCCTTTATCGAACAGGCCTTGGCGCAGGAAGACGTGCCGGCCGATTTCCGGCAGGCCGCGGGCAACCCGGCAGCGTTGGATGCGTTCCTCTACGACACCGTGTTGACGCGCCCCCCCTGTACAACCTGACGCACACCCCATCTGGCGGGTGCGCAAACGAACAAGAAGAACAAACCATGAACACCCAATTGCAGTTTCAATCGCAACCCGCCACCTGCATCGAACTCGATGGCGCGCAGGGCGAGGGCGGCGGACAAATCCTACGTACGGCGCTCACCCTGTCGATGCTGACTGGCACGCCGTTCCAGATCGAGAACATTCGCGCCAAGCGTTCCAAGCCCGGCCTGCTGCGCCAGCATTTGACGGCGGTGCAGGCGGCCGTGGAGATCAGCGGCGCCACCGTGGAGGGCGCAGAAGCGGGCTCGCAGACGCTGCGCTTCACGCCCGGCGCCATCCGTGGCGGCGACTACCGCTTTGCCATCGGTACGGCCGGCAGTTGCACGCTGGTGCTGCAGACCATCCTGCCTGCGCTGTGGTTTGCCGATGCGCCGAGCACCGTGTCGGTGAGTGGTGGCACGCACAACCGCGCCGCGCCGCCGGTCGATTTCCTCATCCGCGCGTGGCTGCCGCTGGTCGCGCGTATGGGCGTGACGCAGACGCTCGCGCTCAAGCGCCATGGCTTCTACCCGGCCGGTGGCGGCGAGGTGCAAGCTACGATCACGCCGTGCGCAGGCCCGCTGCGTGCGCTGCATCTGACCGAGCGCGGCACGCAACAGGCGCTGCGTGCCGAAGGCATCGTTGCAGGCGTGCGTGGCGGCGTGGCGCGGCGCGAGCTGGACATGCTGGGCTGCCTCGTGCCCGGTGTTGAAGGCACCGTACGCGATCTCGGCAACGCCGAGGGCCCTGGCAATGCGCTCGTGCTCGACATCGTGCACGAGCACGTCACCGAGGTGCTGACCGGGTTCGGCGAGCGCGGCGTGCCAGCCGAGACCATCGGCAAGGACGTTGCCCACGCGGCGCTGCGCTATCTGCAAAGCACGGCGGCCGTGGACGAGTATTTGGCCGATCAGCTTGTCTTGCCGATGGCGTTGGCTGGTGCGGGCAGCCTTACCGCAGTGGCGGCTTCCTCGCATCTGCTGACCAACCTCAGCGTGATCGAGAAGTTCCTGCCGGTGGCGTTTGATGTGGAGACCGTCGGGCCGGGCGCTCCGGTGCTGGTGTGCGTGCTCTAACGGCCGGTGGCGGATCCGGGCAGGCACGGCATTCGCGTGGGGTTGAACACCAACACCAACCGGAGCCCACCATGCAACGCGGCAAGAAAGAGCAGCACCCGCACGCTCACAAGCGCGAGGAGTTGATCGAGCAGGCCGTGGAAGGCACCTTCCCGGCAAGCGACCCGCCTGCCACCGGCGGCATCACGCGTGTGGTCGACAAGAAGCCCAAGGCGCACAAAGGCAAGCACAAGCCGAAGGCCAGATCGAAGTAACTGCAGCGAAATCGCCGCAGTCATTCAGCGCCCCCGCATCGTCTAGCGACGTGCGGGCGTTTTCGTATCTGCGTGTGCCCCGTGCTTACTGGTGCGCCAGGATGTTGACCACATTCCCGAATGGATCGCGCACATAGAAGCGTCGCACGCCCCACGGCTCATCGACGAGTGGATAGACGATCTCCAGGCCCAGCGACAGGGCGCGTGCATGCACGGCATCGGCGTCGTCCACCTCAATGGACAGCGCCGGCACCGGGGTGCCCGAGCCGCCCTCGGTGGCAATGCTGACCTGCGGTGCCATCGTGGCATGGGGATCGGCAAAGGTGACGATCCAGCCGTGGTCCATCACGGCTTCCAGGCCGAGCAGGTCGGCATAGAACGCGCGGGCGCGCGCCGGATCGGGGGCATGCAGGTTGGGGACGATGCGTCGGACGGCCATGCTGCGCTCCTGTCTGGGGTGGGCGGAAATGGACTGCGGCATTGTAGTCACCCTTGTGATGGCTGGTTCGCATGCAGGGCCGGCGCACATCACGTAAAGTGGCGGGCACTCGAACCATACAGAGACACGCACGCCATGGATTTCCTGCAATCGCTGCTGGCCCCGCGCCTGCAAAACGTTGAAACCTCCGCCATCCGCGAACTCTTCAAGGTGCTCGGCAAGCCGGGCCTGATCTCGTTTGCCGGTGGCTTTCCGGATTCGGCCCTGTTTGACGTGGAGGGCCTGAAAGCCGCCGCTGACAGCGCACTCACTGCCGATGCAGCCCGCGCCCTGCAGTACGGCGCCACCGAAGGTTTCGAGCCTCTGCGCGAGGCCATTGTCACGGTGATGAAGGCGCGCGGCGCCAGCATCGTCAACACCGACATCCTGGTCACCACCGGCTCGCAGCAAGGCCTGGACCTGCTGGGCAAGGTGCTGATCGGCGAGGGCGATACGGTGCTGGTGGAGGCGCCAACCTTCCTGGCCGCCATCCAGGCGTTCAAGCTGTACGGCGCCAAGGTGGCTGGCGTGCCGACCGACGCCGATGGCCTGGACGTGGATGCGCTGGAAAAGACGCTCGCCACCAGCAAGCCGAAGTTCCTCTATGTGATCCCCAACTTCGGCAACCCCAACGGCGCGCTGATGAGCCTGGAGCGCCGTCAGCGCCTGCTGCAGCTGGCCGTGCGACACAACCTGCTGATCGTCGAAGACGACCCGTACGGCGAGCTGTACTTTGACGCACCGCCGCCGCCGTCGCTGTACGCGCTCAGCCAGCAGACCGAGGGTGCGCAGGGCCGCGTGGTCTATCTGGGCAGTCTGTCGAAGGTGATGGCGCCGGGGCTGCGCGTGGGCTGGATGATTGCCCCGCCGCTGCTCCTGGGCAACGCGGTCATGGTCAAGCAGTTTGCCGACGCGCACACCTCCACGTTTGCGCAAGCCACGGCGGCGGCCTATCTGCGCAGCAACCGACTGGAGACCGTGCTGCCGCGCACGCGCGCTGCCTACGCGGAGCGTGCACACGCCATGGCCAATGGCCTGCGTACGCTGCTGCCCGAGAGCGAGCTGACCTTCAACCGCCCACGCGGTGGCATGTTCCTGTGGGGCCGACTGCCGGGCCGCAACGCCGCGGATGTGGCCAAGATCGCCATCGAGCGCGGTGTGGCCTTCGTGCCGGGCGCAGCGTTCTACGCGGTCGATCCAGACCGCTCGACGCTGCGCCTGTCGTACGCCACCTCGTCGCTCGCGCAGGTGGAAGAGGGCATCGCCAAGCTGGCCGGTGCCATTCGTGAGCTGCCGGTCGCCTGATCCTCTGCAGGTCTGATCGGTGGCAGGTGGGGCGCGCGGGCAGTGATGCCGGTGCGCTCCACCCACCCTCCATCCCGAGGCAATCGCCTCACGCACGCGGTAAGCTGGCGGCTCCCAAAAGAGAACATAGGAGACCCCCGCCATGCAGCCCCTGCCTCGTTTGCTCCGTCATCTTGTCTTCGCGCTCGGCGCGCTGTCGCTGGGCTTTCTGCCGGCCGCCGCCAGCGCGGACGAAGTGCGCGTGATGAACTCCGGTGGTTTTACCGCAGCCTACAAGGCGCTTGCGCCGGGCTATGAGAAGGCCACCGGCAATACGCTAGCCACCGCCTGGGGGCCGTCGATGGGCGCTTCGCCCGAGGCGATTCCCAACCGCCTGACGCGTGGCGAACAGGCCGACGTGCTCATCATGGTGGGCGAGGCGCTCGACGGGCTGATCCAGAAAGGTTTGGTGGACCCCGCCAGCCGCGTACCGCTGGCCGAGTCGCGCATCGGCATGGTGGTCAAGGCGGGCGCGCCCAAGCCGGACATCAGCACCGTCGATGCCTTGCGCAACACGCTGCTGCAAGCCCAGTCGGTGGCGTACTCCGACAGCGCCAGCGGCGTGTATATCGAGACCACGCTGTTCAAGCGCCTCGGCATTGAAGCGCAGATGCGCGGCAAGGCCCGCAAGATCGAGATGATTCCGGTCGGCACCGTGGTGGCCAGCGGTGAATACGCCATCGGCTTTCAACAGGTGAGCGAGCTGCTGCCGGTGCCGGGCGTGGACTTTGTCGGCAAGATTCCCGAGTCGCTGCAGAAGGTGACGGTGTTTGCGGCGGGCATTCCCATCAATGCCGCGCACCCCAAGGCGGCACGTGAGCTGATCCGCTATTTGGCCTCGCCAGAAGCAGCGCCGGCGGTGGAGACGAGCGGGATGGAACCGGCACGCGCATCGGCAAGGGCGCCGGAGGCCGTGCAGTGATCGAGCCGGCTGTAGTGCCCGATCCGCCGCAAGACCCGGCGCTATTGCGCCGCCTGCTGCGGGCGAAGGATCGCATGGACGCCGCCTCGCACGAGGACTGGCCGGTCAAACGGCTGGCCGAGGTGAGCGGCGTGTCCGAGGCGCACTTCGCGCGCGCGTTCAAGCAGGCGTTTGGCATTCCGCCGCACCGCTACCTGCTTACGCGCCGCATCGAGCAGGCCACCACCCTGCTGCGCGACACCGATCTGCCCATCATCGAGATCGCCTTCGCCACCGGCTGGCAGAGCCTGGGCACCTTCGGCCGTATCTTTCGCGACATCACCGGGCAGAGCCCGAGCGCCCTGCGCCGCGAGGCCCAGGCCAATGCGCCGCTGCAACAGCTCGACCGCGTGCCCGCCTGCGTGTTGAGGGCGGCGCAGCGGCCCGACCTCATCACAGCAGTTTCGGAGAAGCGTCGCCAACTGGCAGCGGGTACAAATCCGTCACCAACCAACACCAAGGAGCGGTGATGAGCCAAGGGATCAACGTCGTAGGGCTGTATGTGGACGACCAGGACGCGGCGCTGGCGTTCTATGTCGACAAGCTGGGTTTCCGTGTGCATACCGACGTGCGCAACGGGCCGTATCGGTGGCTGACGGTGCAGCATCCGGAGCAACCGTCGTTCCAGCTTGGCCTGTTCCAGCCGGGCTCGCCCATCCATGACGAGGCCACCGCGCAGACATTGCGCGCGATGGTCGCCAAGGGCGCGATGCCGCCGCTGGTGCTGACCGTGGCCGACTGCCGCGCTACCTACGCGCAACTGCGTGCGCGCGGCGTGGAGTTCACGCAGGAACCAATCGACCGCTTTGGCAGTGTGGATGCGGGCTTTCGCGACCCGGCCGGCAACGGCTGGAAGATGATCCAGGCTGCCGGAGGCGCCAAATGAGCGCCCGCACCGGACTCCGCCAGTTTCACCGCTGGGTGTCGATGGCCTTCACGCTGACGGTCATCGCCAATTTCGTCGCCATGACGCGTGGGACGCCGCCCGCGTGGATCACCTATGCGCCGTTGTTGCCGCTGGCGTTGCTGATGATCACGGGGCTGGTCATGTTTGCGTTGCCGTATGTGGATCGGCGCAACGAGCGCCGTGTGAGCCGCGCGGGCCGAGAAGCCCCGGTCGCGAGGGTCTGAGGCTCAAGCGCCGAGCTTGATGCTCGGCACACGAGGGTCTGAGGTTCAAAACGCCGAGCTTGGAGGGTGGGCTGTGAGGGTCTGAGGCTCGAACGTGAGGGGTTGGGGCTCACGCGCGGGGCTCGGCACTCGGCGCGCGGCAGTCTGAGGTTCAAATGTCCGAGCTCAAAGCCTGGCGTGCGAGGGTTGGAGGCTCGACCGCCAGGCTCGGAGCTTGGAGCATGAGGGTTTGAGGTTCAACCGCCGAGTTCGGAACGCCGCGCGTGGGTGTTTTAGACGCAAGCGTCGCGTTCGGAACGCCAAGCGCGAGGTCTTGAGGCCCAGGCTTGGGGTTGAGCACCCGGGCCTGTCAGTAATTTCGTGTTCAAGGCATAACATGCCCTCAAGGAGGGTTTATGCCTCGCGAACCGAAGACCAAGCCGGTCGAGCTGCCGGCGATTCCAGCCAAGCTGCTTGAGCAGTTCGGCAA
>NZ_JAELUI010000586.1 GCF_016429285.1 Ralstonia sp. ASV6 | reverse complement strand
CCCCCCCCCCCCCCCCCCCCCCCCCCCCCCCCCCCCCCCCCCCCCCCCCCCCCCCCCCCCCCCCCCCCCCCCCCCCCCCCCCCCCCCCCCCCCCCCCCCCCCCCCCCCCCTTTTTAATGATCCGCCGCCCACCGAGATCTACACTCCACGGCCTTCGTCGGCAGCGTCAGATGTGTATAAGAGACAGGCGCCGAGCAGCGCCGGCTGTTCGATGAGACGTTGACCGAAGACGAAGCCGCGCTGCAAGCGCAGTTGCGGCAAGCCAAGGGGGAGCCCGCGGTCAACAACGACACATCATCCAAGCGCAGACCCAA
>NZ_JAELUI010000585.1 GCF_016429285.1 Ralstonia sp. ASV6 | reverse complement strand
CCCCCCCCCCCCCCCCCCCCCCCCCCCCCCCCCCCCCCCCCCCCCCCCCCCCCCCCCCCCCCCCCCCCCCCCCCCCCCCCCCCCCCCCCCCCCCCCCCCCCCCCCCCCCCTTTTTAATGATCCGGCCCCCACCGAGATCTACACTCCACGGCCTTCGTCGGCAGCGTCAGATGTGTATAAGAGACAGGGCGTAGGCCGTCCAGCGTCCGGCGATTTCCATATCGGCGCCGGCCAACCAGTGGTCGCCGGTTGCGCCGACGCCTACCAGCGCCTTGCTGCTCGCGAAGTCGTAGCCGCCGCCGATGAGCGCTTGC
>NZ_JAELUI010000584.1 GCF_016429285.1 Ralstonia sp. ASV6 | reverse complement strand
CCATCGCGATGCGTGTCTGCGCGCACTGGCGCTGTGGGGCAAGCCGGCAATGCCTGAGGCGGCCGCATGAGCACCGCCACCATCGGCACGCAGGCTGCGGCGTTTGGTTCGGCCCGCGCCCTCACCCCTGTCTCTTATACACATCTGACGCTGCCGACGAAGGCCGTGGAGTGTAGATCTCGGTGGTGGCCGGATCATTAAAAAAGGGGGGGGGGGGGGGGGGGGGGGGGGGGGGGGGGGGGGGGGGGGGGGGGGGGGGGGGGGGGGGGGGGGGGGGGGGGGGGGGGGGGGGGGGGGGGGGGGGGGGGGGGGGG
>NZ_JAELUI010000583.1 GCF_016429285.1 Ralstonia sp. ASV6 | reverse complement strand
GCGCACCACCCAGGAACGCCGCCTCCAGCGAATCGGCCAGCTGGTTTTCATAGGCGGTCGGCGCAGCAGCACGCGTCTGCCACACCAGATTGGCGACGTGGCCCGGGCGCTCGACACGGCCCTTGCCCTGTCTCTTATACACATCTGACGCTGCCGACGAAGGCCGTGGAGTGTAGATCTCGGTGGGCGCCGGATCATTAAAAAAGGGGGGGGGGGGGGGGGGGGGGGGGGGGGGGGGGGGGGGGGGGGGGGGGGGGGGGGGGGGGGGGGGGGGGGGGGGGGGGGGGGGGGGGGGGGGGGGGGGGGGGGGGGGG
>NZ_JAELUI010000582.1 GCF_016429285.1 Ralstonia sp. ASV6 | reverse complement strand
CCCCCCCCCCCCCCCCCCCCCCCCCCCCCCCCCCCCCCCCCCCCCCCCCCCCCCCCCCCCCCCCCCCCCCCCCCCCCCCCCCCCCCCCCCCCCCCCCCCCCCCCCCCCCCTTTTTAATGATCCGCCGACCACCGAGATCTACACTCCACGGCCTTCGTCGGCAGCGTCAGATGTGTATAAGAGACAGGGTTGTTGAGGTCATCGCCGGCCAGCACGCCCGCGAGCGCCTTGAGCGAGAAATGCAGGCGCCAGCCGAGTTCAGCGCGTGGCACATGCGGCAGCGCGGATGAGAACGCTTCGAAGAATCGACCGAA
>NZ_JAELUI010000085.1 GCF_016429285.1 Ralstonia sp. ASV6 | reverse complement strand
GCAGCACCGGCCGGCCTCGGCCCGCTGCAGCAGATCCTGGAGCAAGCCGGCCTGGGCGAACAGGTCAAATCGTGGATCGGCAACGGCCAGAACCTGCCCGTCTCCGGCGAGCAGATCACGCAAGCACTGAGCGGCACGGGCGCACTGGAGGAAGTGTCAAAGCTGGCCGCCACCTTCGGCATCAATGAAGGCGACCTCGCCAATCAGCTGGCTGAAGGCCTGCCGGAAGCCGTGAACCATCTGACCCCGCAAGGCACGCTGCCAGCGGCCTGAGAGCATCGCCGCAACAAAGCAAAAAGCCCGCATCTGCGGGCTTTTTGTTGCAACGCCGATCAATCAGCGCTGAATCAGCTCAAGTTCACGCGAACGAGTAGAACACGCGGAATTGCACCTTGCGCTCGCCCCAGAACTCGGCTGCGTCGCGGAACACGTCCAGCAGCACCTCGCGCGCTTCCTTGTCGAACTTGGGCTGGCACGGCAGGCCTTCCAGCACGATCACGAAGCCCGGTTGCGGACCGGCCTTGTAGATCATGTCGGTCAGGCAATCGGCCAGCGCATCGAAGTTCTTGCCGAAATGCTTCGGGAACAGGAACTCACGCGCGATCACATCGAGCACTTCGCTCTTGGTGGTCGCCGCCGCGCAATTGGCATACAGGAAGTGCTGGCCCAGGCTGGCCGCCGATTCTGCTAAATCCGCCACGCGGAACGCGCGGATCGACTGCACGATATTCGGACGCACCGTCTTGAACAGGTTCATGGCGTCTTCGCGACCTCCGTCGTCGTCCGTCTTGGTGATGTCCTGCGTCATGATGTTCTGCTGCGGTTTTGCCGCCGCGCCCCCAACACGCGCACCCAGGGATTGCATCCCGACCACGCCGTCGTACAGATTTTGCGCCTTGTGCCACGCTTCACGGGCCACGCGCTCATCGCGTGCGGTGAGCGAGTCGTCCAGCCCAAACATGTTGGTCGTCATCGCTGTATCCGTTGAAAACTGTTGTAGTGATCTTCCGTGTAGTAGCAGTCGTTGGCCGCTTGCTGATCGCCACCGCAAATGATGCGTTTGGCGCCACGATTGCGCGCGCCGCGCGTCTTGACTGTGTACTCGCGGTAGTAGCCACGCCGCTGCGCAGGCAAACGTCGTTCATAGTTGCCGAACGTGCTGCCATCTTTTGCATATGGGAATGGACCGCCCTGCTCGATCAGTGCAAATGTGCGCTGTGCCTCGTTGGGCAAATCCGTTGCGCGAATGGTTCCCGCAGCGACTGCCAACCCGGTCGTACCCCTGGCGATTGCATTGACCGGCAGGCCAGCCACGGACAACGCGAGCGTCACCGCCAGCGCGCCACGCACTACTGCCTGAAATACGGAGCGGCCAATCCACGCTCCAAGTCGCTTGGTCATCAGCAAGCCCTAACGGGAGAATCGTGCCAAGCGAACAGCTTGAGCTTGGCACAGGTCACAAGCGCAGGTGGCCGCCAGACCATGATCCGGACGGCCGGTTTGCAGCTGAAAGCGAAGCGGCTCAATGCTTGAGAGGCTTGCGGGGGAAATGACAAGTCGGGCGACCGCCGGAGACTTGGGGAATCCTTCCGCCTGCAAAACCATCCAATTGCACGCACCAGAATGAGGCAAACCCGGTCAAGCGCATGGCCAAGAAATCACTTTCTCAACCCCGTCTGGCCCGGCGCAGGCCTCATGTGCTCAGAAGCACCCCTTCAGGCCGTAAGGGTACGCTCATCGATGACAACAATCAACCGGCGGTCGATGTTTGAAGGGGTTTTTGAAGCCACAACTAACATTGCACGAATGTAAGCGCACGCAAACTTACCGATCAAAAAAAAGGGGAGCGCAATAGCATGCGCTCCCCTTTTTCGTGCAGTGCGGAATTAACGCTGCGCTTCTGCGGCGGCATCCACAACGGTCAGCGCCGTCATATTGAGAATGCGCCGCACCGTTGCCGACGGCGTCAGGATGTGAACCGGCTTCTTGGCACCCAGCAGGATCGGGCCGATGGCGATGTTGTTACCGGCGGCCGTCTTCAGCAGGTTGTAGGCGATGTTGGCGGCATCAATGTTGGGCATGACCAGCAAGTTGGCCTCGCCCTTGAGCGTCGAATCCGGCACCAGCGATTCACGCAGCTTCTCATCGAGTGCGGCATCGCCATGCATTTCGCCGTCGACTTCCAGGTTCGGGGCACGTTCGCGCAGGATGGCGAGCGTTTCACGCATCTTGACGGCGGAAGGGGCTTCCGACGAACCGAAGTTCGAGTGCGACATCAGCGCGACCTTCGGCTTAATGCCGAAACGGCACAGCTCTTCAGCGGCCATGATGGTGATCTCGGCGAGCTGCTCGGCGGTCGGGTCGACGTTGACGTGCGTATCCGTCAGGAAGATCTGGCGGCCCGGCAGTACGAGGCCGTTCATGGCGGCGTACACGCAGTTGGTACCGCCGATGACCTGATCGATGTACCGCAGGTGGGCGGCCGTGTTGCTGACCGTGCCGCAGATCATGCCATCGGCTTCGCCCTTGTGGATCATGACGGCGCCGATCAGCGTAGAGCGGCGGCGCAGTTCCAGCTTGGCGTACTGCGGCGTCACGCCCTTGCGCGCCATCAGCTTGTAGTACGTTTCCCAGTAATCGCGGAAGCGCTCGTCATGCTCGGGGTTGACCACGGTGAAGTCCACACCTTCGCGCAGGCGCAGACCAAAGCGCTCGATGCGGTGGGCGATCACGCCCGGGCGGCCGACCAGGATCGGGCTGGCGAGCTTCTCATCCACAACGATCTGCACGGCACGCAGCACGCGCTCTTCTTCACCCTCGGCAAAGACGATGCGCTTGTTCTCCATCGGCACCTTGCGGGCTGCCGAGAAGATCGGCTTCATCAACGTGCCTGAGTGGTAGACAAACTGCTGCAGGTGCTGGCGGTAGGCATCCATGTCTTCGATCGGACGCTTGGCCACGCCGGAATCCATGGCGGCCTTGGCCACAGCCGGCGCGATCTTGACGATCAGGCGCGGATCAAAAGGCTTCGGAATCAGGTATTCGGGGCCGAACGAGAGATCCTGGATGCCGTAGGCCGAGGCGACGATGTCGCTCTGCTCCTGGCGGGCGAGTTCTGCCACGGCGTGCACGGCGGCGACTTCCATCTCACGCGTGATGGTGGTTGCCCCCACATCCAGCGCACCACGGAAGATGAACGGGAAGCACAGGACGTTGTTGACCTGGTTCGGGTAGTCCGTGCGGCCGGTGCCCATGATGACGTCCGGACGCACTTCCTTGGCCAGTTCCGGCAGGATTTCCGGGTTCGGGTTGGCCAGCGCGAAGATGATCGGCTTGTCGGCCATCTTCTTGACCATGTCCTGCTTGAGCACGCCCGCGGCGGACAGGCCCAGGAAAATATCGGCGCCGTCGATCACTTCGGCCAGCGTGCGCAGGTCGGTTTTCTGTGCGAAGTGCGCCTTGTCCGGGTCCATCAGTTCGGTACGGCCTTCGTACACAACGCCGGCCAAGTCCGTCACCCAGATGTTTTCGCGCGGCAGGCCCAGGTCGACCAGCAGATCCAGGCAGGCCAGCGCCGCAGCGCCCGCGCCCGACGCCACCAGCTTGACCTTCTTGATGTCCTTGCCGACCACCTTGAGCGCATTGGTGATGCCCGCGCCCACAACGATGGCGGTGCCATGCTGATCGTCATGGAAGACGGGGATCTTCATGCGCTTGCGCAGTTCGCGCTCGACGAAGAAGCACTCCGGTGCCTTGATGTCTTCCAGGTTGATGCCGCCGAAGGTCGGCTCCAGCGAGGCGATGATATCGACCAGCTTTTGCGGGTCTTTTTCGTTGATCTCGATGTCAAACACATCGATACCAGCGAATTTCTTGAACAGACCGGCTTTGCCTTCCATCACCGGCTTGGAGGCTTCCGGGCCGATGTCGCCCAGGCCAAGCACGGCGGTGCCGTTGGTCACCACACCGACGAGGTTGCCGCGGGCGGTGTAGCGGAACGAATTGGCGACGTCTTCGACGATCTCTTCGCATGCCGCGGCCACACCAGGGGAGTACGCCAGGGCCAGATCGCGCTGGTTCGACAGCGGCTTGGTCGGCGTGACGGAAATCTTGCCCGGGGTCGGAAACTCGTGATACTCCAGCGCGGCTTTACGCAGGGCGGCGCGTTGTTGCGCCTTGAGTTCTTCATCCGTGCGGGCGGGCTGTTGAGGCTGGGTATCCACCGTGGTCATGGGGTGTCTCTCGTCATGGGTGGCCGGCGCACGCGCCGGCCGTCGCATCTAGCGGGCCACCGGGAAACCACATGAGGGTCACGGTACTACGGTCCGCCTCCTTGGGCCCGTCATTTTATATAGTGAAAACCGATCTCACAACGGGATTTTGGGTGGGAGTGCCGTGCGCATTCGCTACAATATTTCACCGCCCTATCACGGCACCATCGGGCTTGCCCTCTTTCTATCATTGCCGCTGCCGTGTCCAAGCCCACCGCCTCCGCCAACTCCGCTGATAACGCCGCCGAACTATCCGAATTCGGGCTGATCCGCCGTTATTTCACGCGACCGGCCCGACAGGCAATCCTGGGGGTCGGCGATGACTGCGCCCTGCTCGGCGCCCGCCCCGGCCATGAGTTGGCGATTTCCACCGACATGTTGGTCGCCGGTCGACACTTCTTTCCCGATGCGGAGCCCAGAGCACTTGGACACAAGGCGCTGGCTGTCAACCTGTCGGATCTGGCCGCCATGGGGGCAGAGCCGCGCGCGTTTACGCTGGCCCTGGCCTTGCCGGAAGCCAATCCAGCCTGGCTCAAACCGTTTTCCGAAGGCCTGCTGGCGCTGGCAGACACCTTTCACTGCGAGCTGATTGGCGGTGACACCACACGCGGGCCACTCACGCTCAGTTTGACCGTGTTCGGCGACGTACCCGCCGCTGCGGCGTTACGCCGCGATGCTGCCCGCGCTGGCGACGACCTGTGGGTTTCCGGCACGGTCGGCGACGCACGACTCGCACTGGGTGCGCTGCGCGCCGAATGGCCGCTCACGCCCGAGACACTCGCCCAGGTGCAGCCGCGTATGGACATGCCGACACCGCGCGTCGCACTCGGGTTGGCACTGCGTGGCATCGCGCGTGCGGCGCTCGATGTGTCCGACGGGTTGCTTGGCGATCTGGGCCATATCCTGGCGCAATCGCGCGTTGGCGCAACCATCGAGGTCGATCGCGTACCGCGCTCCGCCACGCTCGCAGCGCAACCGGCCGCACGCCAGTTGCAATGCACGCTGGCCGGCGGTGACGACTATGAACTCTGCTTTACCGCTCTCGCCGAGGCGCGCGACGCTGTGCTTGCAGCAGGCCAACGGGCCGGAGTTGCCGTCACACGCGTCGGCCGCATCGATGCCGAGCCCGGCCTACGACTTGTTGATGCACAGGGTGCGCCTGTCACCTTCACGCACGGCAGCTTCGATCATTTCTCATCCGCATCATGATGTCTTCAGCCCCCTTTCCACCCTCCAACCCGCCGGGCCAGCCCGAGACCATGACGCTCGAAGCAGGGCAAACCGCTCAAGTCCGCCGCCCGACCGCACGCTTCATGCTCGCTCATCCGGCACGCATCCTGGCGCTGGGCTTCGGCTCGGGCCTGTCGCCCATCCTGCCGGGCACGATGGGGACGCTCTACGCGTGGCTGATCTACGTTGTTCTGGCACGCTGGATTGCCGGACCGACCTGGCTGCTGATTGCGGCCGTCGGTTTCGTGATCGGCATCTGGGCCTGCACCCGCACGGCGCGCGACCTGGGCGTGGCTGACCACGGGGCCATGGTGTGGGATGAGATGGTCGCCTTCTGGCTGGTGCTGGCGTTCGTGACGCCGACCACGCTGGGCGGGCAGTTTGGGGCGTTCCTGCTGTTCCGCTTCTTTGACATGGTCAAGCCCGCGCCCATCCGCTACTACGACCGCACGCTCAAAGGCTTTGGCGTGCGCGGCGGCTACGGCGTGATGGTCGACGACATCCTGGCCGCGTTCTATACGCTGCTGGTGTTTGCGCTGTGGCGCTCGTTCTGACGTTTGACGTCTTGAAGCTCCGAAGGTATTGCAATGGCTGAATCCCGCGCCCTGGCCCAACTGGCCGACTTGGTCGGCGACACGCTGCACAAGCGCAGCCTGACGATGGCGACCGCCGAATCGTGCACGGGCGGGCTGGTGTCCGCCGCCATTACCGATGTGTCGGGTTCGTCCGCGTGGTTCGAGCGCGGCTTCGTCACATACTCCAACGAGGCAAAATCACAGATGCTGGGGGTGCCGGCCGCGCTGATCCGCGAACACGGTGCGGTGAGCGAACCGGTAGCGCATGCGATGGCTGAAGGTGCGGTGCTCAACAGCCGTGCGCAGGTGGCGGTTGCGATTACCGGTGTGGCGGGCCCGACCGGCGGCACGCCCGACAAGCCCGTCGGCATGGTGTGTTTTGGATGGAGCAACCGCCTGCAGACGCGCGTGGAAACGCGCCACTTCAAGGGCGACCGCAAGCAGGTGCGCCTGCAGGCCGCCGAGCACGCACTGCGGGGCCTGCTCGACTTTTTGGATTCCGCAGAGTCCTAGTCCCTAGACCCGAGCTTCGTTCGGGTGATCCGGCCGGTGACGCTCTTCGTGCTCGTGCTCCGGCTGATGCTCATGGTCATGTTCGCGACGGCGGTCGCGAACATGCTCGTGCCCACCATCACGTTCCTTCTCGAACTTGCGGTCCGGATCCTTACCTTCTTCCTCGCGGCGCAGACTGGCAGCCGGAATCAGACGTTGGAGATGCGTGGCCATGGTGTCCTCACCTAAACACCGGACAGCCGGACCGACGGTGTCGATCAGGCGCGGTATTGATTGATCTGGTCGCGCGTGGCAAGCGCCACACGGCGGGCAGCATCGGCAAAGTCGCTGTCGCTGCTGGCGTACAAAATGGCGCGCGACGAGTTGATCATCATGCCGGTGCCATCTGCAGTGCGGCCGGCACGCACGGTGGCTTCGATGTCGCCACCCTGTGCGCCAATGCCCGGAATCAGCAACGGCATGTCTCCGACGATCTCGCGCACCTTGGCGATCTCCTGCGGAAAGGTTGCGCCTACTACCAGGCCCATCTGGCCGCTGGTGTTCCACACATTGCGGGCGCGCTCAGCCACGACCTGATAGACGGGACGGCTGCCGGTTTCCAGGAACTGCACGTCGCTGCCGCCCGCATTGGAGGTGCGGCACAGCACGATCACGCCCTTGTCGGCATGCGCGAGGTACGGTTGCATCGAATCGAAGCCCATGTACGGGCTGACGGTGATGGCATCCGCCTGGTAGCGCTCGAAGGCTTCCTTGGCGTAGTGCTCGGCGGTGGAGCCGATATCACCGCGCTTGGCGTCGAGGATGACCGGGATGCCCGGATACGCCTCGTGGATGTAGTTGATGAGCTGCTCGAGCTGGTCTTCAGCGCGCTGTGAAGCGAAGTAAGCAATCTGTGGCTTGAACGCGCAAACCAGGTCCGCCGTGGCATCGACAATGGCGCGACAGAACGAGAAGATCGCCCCGCCCGTGCCGGTGAGCGACGCCGGCAGGCGCGCCGGATCGGGGTCGAGCCCGACGCACAGCAGGGAATTGTTGCGCTGCCAGGCGGCAGCCAGTTGTTCGGTAAATCGCATGATGTCGAGAATGTGATGGCGCGGCCGGACTGCCGCATGACTTCACCGCATTTTACCCGTCGGGCGATCCGGCGGCCCGATCTTCCGGGCGTGGCATTGATCCGACGCGTGCGCGCCAAGCCACTGTTTGTGGCTGAACCGGTCGCTTCTTTACGCTACACTCGGCGCGATTTTTCGCCTCGCCCGTTCAATACCCGCTTCAAGGAACCTCCATGATCAACCTGTTCGTCGTGCAAAAAGGCCGTCTCGCGCAAGAACAGGTCGAAGAACGCAGCGAATTGCTGCAGCACAAGCCGATCTGGATCGACGTGATCGACCCAGACGACGAAGAGCTTGCCTGGATCAAAGAAGCCTATGGCGTGGTCCTGCCCGAACTGGAGCAATTAGGGGACCTGGAAGCGTCCGCCCGCTACTTCGAGGGCGAAGACGGCCACATCCACATCCGCACCGATTTCCTGCTCGACGAAGAGACCACCTCGCGCAACGTGCGCGTGGCCTTCGTGCTGACCAAGGATGTGCTGTTCTCCATCCACGACGAAGACTTGCCCGCCTTCCGCCTGGTGCGCATGCGTGCACGGCTGCGCCCGGGTTCGGTACGCAACGCAAAAGACGTGCTGATGGATCTGTACGCCACCGACGCTGAATACTCGGCGGACTCCATCGAAGAGGTGTATGAACGCCTGGAAGACGCCAGCAAACGTGTGCTGGCCGACGAGGTGACTGACGCCGCCGCCGCCGATGTGCTGGAGATCATCGCACGCGTGGAAGACCTGAACGGCCGCATCCGCCGCAACGTGATGGATACGCGCCGCGCGGTGTCGTTTCTGCTGCGCAGCCAGTTGCTGTCCACCGACCAGCAGGACGAAGCGCGCCAGGTGCTGCGCGACATCGACTCCATCGAGAACCACACGGCGTTCCTGTCGGACAAGGTCAACTTTTTGATGGACGCTACGGTCGGTTTCATCAACATCAACCAGAACAAGATCATCAAGCTGTTCTCGGTGGTGTCGGTGGCGCTGATGCCGCCCACGCTGATCGCCTCGATCTATGGCATGAACTTCAAGGTGATGCCGGAGTTGGACTGGGCCGAAGGGTATCCGTACGCGATCGTGATGATGATCGTGTCGGCGGCGATTCCGTTGGTGTACTTCCGGCGCAAGGGCTGGCTCAAGTAAGCCACCCACGCGCTTCAATCGGGCAGCGTGGCCGAGCCCATGCGGTTGGCGATGATGGTGGCCTTGCGTGTGAAGTTCACGTGCACGTTGGCGCAGTAACTCTTCTTGTCGAAGCACTTGGGCGCGGGCAATGCCGCCGCCAGACGCGCCGCCTGACCCACCGTCAGTTGTGAAGCCGGACGCTTGAAGTAATGCTGTGCGGCGGCTTCTGCGCCGAACACACCTTCGCCCCACTCCACCGAGTTCAGGTAGATCTCCAGGATGCGCTCCTTGTCGAGCCAGAACTCCAGCATCCAGGTGATGGCCAGTTCTTCGCCCTTGCGCAGGTAGTGGCGTTCGCCAGAGAGAAAGAGGTTCTTCGCAAGCTGCTGCGTGATGGTCGAACCGCCCGCGACCACGTGGCCGCGCCGTTTGTTCTTCTCCCATGCGTCGAGCATGGCGTCGACTTCCCAGCCGCTGTGCGAGACGAAGTCGGCATCTTCGCTGGCGATGACCGCGCGCTTGAGGTTGCGCGAGATCTGGTCGTAGTCGACCCAGCGGTGGTCAACCTTGCAGGTAACGACGTTGACGCCGCACAGGCGCATGCGCTCGGCGCGCATGAACGCGGTGGAAGACGGATCGAACGTCTGCCAGCTCGCGATGGCAGCAAAGAAGTACAGATTGAGTGCGACCACGCCTGCCACGAAGCAACCGATCACGTAGCCGAGCCAGCGCATCATCGTGCGTATCCTGGGCGGGCGTTCAACGACGCGCGCGGGCAGCCACGACGGCCTCACCCTGCAGCGCTTCACGCATGCCGAGCAACACCGGCGCGGTATCCGGGCGCACGCCACGCCAGACGAAGAACGATTCCGCCGCCTGCTCGACCAGCATGCCCAGGCCGTCCCAGGTGCGGGCGTCGTAGCGCTTGGCAAACTGCATGAACAGCGTCGGCTGTGCGGCGTACATCATGTCGTAGGCCAGCGCGTTCGGGCCGAACACGGTGCCTGGAATCGGTGGCACCCCTCCCTGCAGGCTGCTGGCCGTGGCGTTGATGATGACGTCGAACACGTCATCGACAGCAAGCTCGTCATAGCCACCGCCCACCAGCTCCGCGTCGTGCAGCTTGGCCGAGATTTCAAAGCGATCGACCAGCATGTTGGCGCGATCGGCTGTGCGATTGGCGATGAACACGCGCGACGGCTTGTGCTCCAGCAGCGGCAGCAGCACGCCGCGCGCCGCACCGCCGGCCCCCAGCAGCAGCACGCGCTCGCCCGCAAGGTCGTTGCCGATGTTGTGCGTGATATCGCGCATCAGGCCAACGCCGTCGGTGTTGTCGCCAAAGATCTCGTCGCCGTCGAACTTGAGCGTGTTGACTGCCCCTGCCGACTCTGCCCGCAGCGACAACGACGTCGACATCGAATACGCATCGAGCTTGAACGGCACGGTCACGTTGAGCCCCTTCCCACCTTCGCGAATGAAGGTCAGCACGGTTTCTTCAAACGCGATCAGCTCGGCGTAGATACGGTCGTAGCGGACGAGCTCGCCGGTCTGCTGCGCAAACGCGGCGTGGATGGTGGGCGACTTGCTGTGCGAGATCGGATTGCCGATCACGCCATAGCGATCTGTGGGTGGCGCACTCGCGGCGGCGAGGATGGCCTCTTGAAACGACGACGGCATAAACGACGACCTCAGCGGGTCTGCAGGTGAGTTTCCAGGCCAGCGCGGGTGAACTTGAAGGTGGCGACCACATCCTGGATGTCGACGCGCTTACGCATCTCCGCCGGGAAGCCGCCAAACGGCGCGGACGACCGCACGATGGCCACGGCCTGACGATCCAGCGCCGGGTTGCCCGAGCTCTTGGCGATCTCGATGCCTTCGATCTTGTAGCCGTCCTGGTTGTAGCCGAGCTGGCCGTCGCGGTTGATGCTGATTACGAGGATCAGTTCACCATACAGCGGGCGACCGTTCTGGCTGGGGAAATTGGCCGTGCCGCGCACTTCGATCTTGCGGCGCACGGCATCGTAGTAGCGGGCGTAATCCACCTGGCGCGCGCTGGCGGCAGTCAGCACGTTACGGCGCGGGCGCTTGGCGTAGTTTTCGAGGTTGCGATCGATCTCGGCCTGCAGGCGGGCGATTTCGTCCTGCGTGGTGCGGTCATCCGTGCCGTTGGTGGGCGACGGCACCGGGCGCTCACCGGGCTTGACCTGGCGATCGTTCACCATCGGCGCGCGGTCTTTCGACTGCGTCAGCAGGCGGCGCTGCTCCTGCTCAAGGAATTCAACACGGCGCTGCGTGAGCTTGATGGCATCGCCGGTCTGCTCGTTGGTATCGGCAGGCAGCGGCGTGGTGGCGCGCTGCTGATCGAACTCGCCGCCGCCGTTTAGGTTGACCTGCGCCACCGCCGTTGCCTTGGCCGGCGCGGTGGACGACTTGGCGTTGACCAGCACCACGTCCAGCCCCGGATCGTCGCGCTTGATGTCGAAGGCCTCGGGCGCCACCACGCGCACGAACAGCAGCAGGACATGCACGGCAAGCGACACGACCAATGCCTTGGTGAGCGTGCTGCTGCCGGACCAGTCCGGACGGTTTGCGAGGGCGGCCATGAGGGGTGATTCCTAAGGTAACGCGCGAGAGGAAAGTCAGACTGCGATTGTAGTTAGGCAGCGGCAGGCGTTCCACCGCTCTCACCGTCCTGCGGCGGCGACGCCACAGCAGGATCAGCTTCCGCACGGGCCTCTTCCCCATCAGTGGCCGGTTGTGGTTCGGCCGGCGCGTCCACCTCGGCAGCCGCGGCTTCCGCTTCGGCCAGTTCGTCTTCGATTGCCGCGGCTTCGGCCTCTGCATCGGCAGCCGGGGCAAGGACTTCCACTACGCGGCACGACACTTCCAGGCTGATCTCGTCGGTGTCGAGAATGTCGAGCACGACATGCGTGCCACGCGCCGTCTGTGCTAGTTCCGGCACCTTGGTGACCAAGGGAATGTCGGCAAAGCGTACGGCGCCTTCCTTGAGCACGACGGCCTGCATGCGCGTGCGGTTTTCCTGCTTGAGCCAGCGCAGGCACCAGTAGCGCTCCATGGTCGACTGGTGGTCGGCATAGGCGGCGTAGGTGCCTTCAAAGTCGGCCACGGCGGCCAGCAGGTCAGCGTCTTTCGGCTTGAACGGTGCGATCAGCTTGGCCGTCACGCCATGCTGTGCCACCGCCGCGATCTGCCATTGGTTGACCAGATCCACATAACGGCGCAGCGGCGACGTGCTCCACGCGTACTGCGCCACGCCCAAGCCTTCGTGCGGCGCCGGATACGTCTGCATGCGCGTGCGGTGCATGCCCCACGCCTTCTGCGTGCGGTAGATGCCGGGCACGCCAGCATCGGCCAGCATGCGACCCCAGGTGCTGTTGGCCAGGATCATCATCTCGGCGACGATCTTGTCCAGCGGCGAGCCGCGCTTGCGTTGCTCGATGCGGACGCGCTCGCCACCGCCTTCAGCTTCGGGAATCGGGTCGATGTAGAACGAGTAGTCACCCTTCTGCGCGCCTTCCGGCTTGAGGCCGCTGGCAATACGCGCCTGCTGACGGCCGTCGTACAGCGCGCACGCAAACGGCCACAGCACGGCCAGCTCGGCCTTGAACGGGTAGTCACCCGAGCCATCAGCCAGCGCTTCGGCGGTGATCACATCGTCAAGCAGGTTGTGGCGCAAGTTGGCAGCGACGGTCACGGATTCGCAGCGCGTTTCGCTGGCGGTGACCGTCCACGTGGCACGGTCAACCGTTGCGTACAGCGACAGCGCCGGGCACGCGCGCCCTTCCTGCAGCGTGTAGCGATCCACCACCGACTCCGGCAGCATCGTGATCTTGTCGCCCGGAAAGTACACGGTCGACAGCCGCTGGCGCGCAATCGCGTCCAGCGCATCGCCACGCTGGATACCGAAACCCGGCGCTGCGATGTGGATGCCGATGCGCACCGTGGCATCGTCAATGGGCGTGACGGAGATGGCGTCGTCGATTTCCGTGGTGGTCACGTCATCGATCGAGAACGCGCGTACATCGGCGGCCGGCAATTCGAGCACGGGTTCCGGCACCGTCACATCCGGGAAACCGGTGCCTTTCGGGAAGCACTCCGAGAGGAAACGCGCCTCGTGCAGCGCACGCGCGTTGGCGATGCCGCCCACTGCCACCATCAGCCGCATCGGCGAAAGACCCAGCGCCGTGCACGCGGCGTCCAGCGCCTTGAATTCGAGGCTGTTCTTGTCCGGCTTGAACAGCAGCTGCAGCGTCTTGCCACGGAAGGACTCGGGCAGGCGCATCGCCTTCAGTTCGGCTTCGTACTCAGCCTGCAGAGCAGCCTGCTGCTTCTTGCGCTCGACGGCGGCCAGCGCAGCCTTCAGCTGATCTTCCGGTGCACGTTGATATCGGCCGCGGCCCTTGCGGCGGAAATAGATGGGCGAGCCATGCAGGGCAATCGCCAGCGCGGCTTGCTGCGTGGCATCCGCCCCGGCGCCGAAGTACTCGCCGGCCAGGTCGGTAAAGCCGAACTCATCAGCTGGTGCGCATTCCCAGAGGAAATCCAGATCGATGTCCGTCGACAGTGCGTGCGCGGCCTTCGACAGTTCACCGGCCGAAGGCTGGGCAAACTGCAGCAACACATCGCGCGACTTGACCTTGGTGCGCTTAGCGCTCGGCAACTCGACCTGGTAGGCCTCGCCCTGTTGGGACAAAACGGTGCCTGCGCGGATCTCGCCGCCTTCTTCAAACAGCAACTGCATGGATATGTCTGGATTGCGGCGGGAGCACCGCTTTGAATGAGATGGATTCGCCGCGCGTCCGGATGTCAGAAAACCCGGTGCACGGCGACAAAAAGTTGGGGGCGATGATACCGCACTGGGACGGCCTCCGAACCGTCGAAAATACGCCGACTTCGCGCCTACCTTGGCGGCTTGAACCCGGCCAGTGCCGGCAAGAACACCTCTGTCACCAGCATCGCGCTCGCCCCGCGCCGAAACACGGAGCGCCGTGCCGGCAGGCGCTCAACGCCAGTGATCGGTGCATCACCCAACGTATGGTGCGCCCGGCGCACCAGCGGGTGGCGCGCATCGAGCAGCGCAAACTCAAAAGCGCCCCGGGCCACGCGCGGGTCCGCAAATAGCGAATGCCCAAGCGGCTGCGTGCCCAGCGCTTTCAGAAATGGCCAGTCCAGCGCCACGCTGCGCGGGTGGACGATGGTGTGTGCATACACGACGGGAATGTCGTCGCAGATCAGCAAAACCTCTCGCGCGAGTGTCTCTGCGGGGCCCGTCATGCCAAGGCAGCGCCATTCGTCACGCAACGGCATTGCCCGTTTCTGGCCAAGGAGTTGCACCCGAAACGTGGAGGATGCCGCACGCAGGCGTGCCGTCAGCGAATTTGCACCAACCGCCCAGAGCGCCCAATGGCGGTCGTACACGACGGCGGGCGGCAACGCGCTGCGCCACAGGCTGCGCGGGTACGACGGGGATTCAGTCATGCGGACGCGCTGCCGTCAAACGGGTGCGCCGCCAGCCAGTCGGCAGGAATGCCGCAGAAGACGAGCACTTCGTCCATGTACTGCGCGAAATCGCTGATGCCATGGTCACTGCCGTCGATCACGCTGGTGGCGGCGCCGGGGAAGTGGGCGAGCATCTCACGATAATCGAGCACCTCGTCGCCGGTCGATGCCAGAAGGTAGTAGCGGTCAGGCTGCGTAATGGCAGGCACGGCCAGCGCGCGCAACTCATCCAGATGATGCGGCTCGACGCGAATCGTGCCGCCGCCATGCCAGAGCGGCTGTTCACCCACGTACTTGGCCAGGTCCCGCTCTGGACGCGTGGCAGGATTCAGCATCGCGGCACGCAAGCCGTGGCGCTCAGCCAGCCAGGTGGCGTAATAGCCACCCAACGATGAGCCGATCAGCACCGGCTTTGCTCCATCACGCGTACTCAAGTCAGCGATCAACGCCTCAATTTCAGCCATCGCCTCGCGCGGCGAGACGGGCAGCATCGGGCAGACATACTGATCGGCCAGCCCGACCGAGGCCATCCGATTGCCCAGCAACTGCGCCTTGAACGAGCGCGGCGACGAGCGGAATCCGTGCAAATAGACGATGGAAGCCGACATACATGAATCAGTTGGCAGCACCGGCACGCTCAGCCAGCGCCTCCAGCAGCTTCTGGTGCACGCCGCCGAAGCCACCGTTGCTCATCACCAATACGTGGTCACCCGGACGCGCGGTAGCGGTCACGGCTTCAACCAGCGTGGTCAGGTCGGAAAACGCCGTCGCACGCTCGCCCAGCGGCGCCAGCGCGCCGGCCAGGTCCCAGCCAATGGCATCTTTGCCGCTACCGGCACCGTAAGCGAACACCTGATCGGCGCCGATCAGGCTATCGGGAAGCGCCTGCTTCATCACACCCAGTTTCATGGTGTTCGAGCGCGGCTCCAGCACCGCCAGGATGCGCGCACTGCCGACACGACGGCGCAGGCCATCGATGGTCGTGCGGATAGCGGTGGGGTGGTGGGCGAAATCGTCGTAGACAGTCACGCCATCAACGGTGCCGCGCACTTCCATGCGGCGTTTCACATTTTCGAAACGGGCCAGGCTTTCAATGGCTTGGGGCGCCGGCACACCCACGTGGCGCGCAGCGGCAATGGCAGCCAGCGCGTTCATGCGATTGTGGTCGCCCTGTAGGGCCCAATGCACCCGGCCCTGCGTCTGGCCGTTGAAGAGTACGTCGAAGCTGTCGTCGTCGCCCAAATTGGCGATTTTCCAGCCATCACCCTCTTCTACGCCGAAATATTCGACTTCTGACCAGCATCCACGTGCAAGCACGCGCTTCATGCTGTCTTCACGGCCATTGACGAGTAAGCGCCCCTGACCGGGTACAGTACGAACGAGATGATGGAATTGCGTTTCGATCGCCGCAAGATCAGGGAAGATATCAGCGTGATCGAACTCCAGATTGTTCAGAATGGCCGTGCGGGGGCGATAGTGAACAAACTTGCTGCGCTTGTCGAAGAAGGCCGTGTCGTATTCGTCGGCCTCGATGACGAAGAAGTCGGATTCGGTCAGCCGCGCCGACAACCCGAAATTGCGTGGTACGCCCCCCACCAGAAAACCGGGGTTGTAACCGGCGTCCTGCAGAATCCAGGCGAGCATCGAGGTGGTGGTCGTCTTGCCGTGGGTGCCGGCCACGGCGAGCACCCACTTCTGGCGCAGCACGTTGTCACCCAGCCATTGCGGGCCGGAAACGTACGGCAGGTTGCGATCCAGGATGGCTTCCATCAGCGGATTGCCGCGCGAGATCACGTTACCGATCACGTACAGATCCGCGCCGATCGACAATTGTTCGGGGTCGAAACCCTCGATCAGCTCGATGCCCTGGGCTTCGAGCTGGGTGCTCATCGGCGGATAGACATTGGCGTCGCAGCCGGTAACACGGTGACCGGCCTGGCGGGCGATCAGGGCAATGCCGCCCATGAAGGTGCCGCAGATTCCAAGGATGTGGATATGCATGGGAGCCATCTCAACTACGTTGCGCGGCATTGTACCGGGCATGCCTACGGGCAGACGCGCGCGCTTCAGTAAAATAGAAATCATGTCATCCAAACGCCCCCTCCTCGACCCGACCCGCGTTCGGGAAGAAATTGCCGCCGTCGCCGCCCGCATGATTGCGGAGGACGGTGCCGATTACGCCACAGCCAAGCGCAAGGCCGCGCGCCAGGTGCTCGGCACGGAATCGCGCGCCGCAGGCGTTTGGCTGCCCGACAACGAACAGGTCGAAACCGAAGTCCGCGAATACCAGGCGCTGTTCCAGGCCGATTCCCAGCCACGCGTACTGGCGCTGCTGCGCCGCATCGCGCTGGTGCTGATGGAGGGGCTGCAGGTGCACAACCCGTACCTGGCCGGCGCGGTTTTCAACGGCACCGCCAGCGAGCACTCCGACATCCACCTGCAGGTCTTCTGCGACAGCCCGAAAGACGTGGCGATCTTCCTGCTCAATGCCGGCGTGGACTTCGACACAACAGAGAGCGCTCACTTCGCTGGCCGCGACGAGGTGGAAACGCTCAGCTTCCTGTGGCGTGGCCAATGGCCGGCCAGCCGCGAGGCCCGCGAACTGGCCCAGGAACTGCGCGCCGAAACCGGTACGCCGGTCGGCGTGCATATCGCCCTCTATGACATGAATGATGTGCGCGGCGCCCGACGCACCGACGCCAGCGGCAAAGCTGCGCGCGGAGATGCCGCAGCCGTGCGCGCCCTCCTATCGAAGGGGTGATCCGCCAAGAGGAGTACAATCCGGCACGCTTCGCCTCTGTCTGTATATAGAGAGACCGCCCGAACCATGTCCCGCCGTACCGCCCTGATTGCCCTGTTGATTGCCGGCGCGATTGCCGCAGCCCTGGGCATCTACACCGGACACAAGGCCACCGAACCCAAGACGCCGGCCGACAATGTCGTCGCCGCGTTCTACAGCAGCAAGCTGCCGGACGCCAATGGCACGCCGATCGATCTGTCGGCATTCCGGGGGCAGCAGGTGGTGATCAATTTCTGGGCACCATGGTGTGGCCCCTGCGTGGAAGAGATGCCGGAGTTGTCCGCACTCGCCCAGGAGCAGAAGACCAAGGCAAAGTTTGTCGGCATCGGTATCGATACAGCGGCCAATATCCAGGCCTTCCTGGGTAAGGTACCCGTCACGTATCCAATTGCGGTGGCCGGTTTCGGTGGCACAGAGCTGGGTCGGCAATTTGGCAACGAGATGGGCGGCCTGCCGTTTACTGTGATCCTTAACGCACAAGGCGAAATCACTTTCAGAAAGATGGGCCGCGTGCACGCTGACGAACTGCGTCAGGCGCTGCAGCGCACGTGAATATGCAAAATCGTCATATGACGGTCATGTGCGCGCAACTACCCTTCTTTCTACACAAAATTGACGGTGCAGTTGGCAAGATCGGTGAAAACACCAGTTTCTCGAACTCTTTTCAGCAAAAACTAGACAAAGCATTCTAAATTGCTGTAAATTGCGCCCAACTTCGCTCAACCAGTCAAATCGTGGCTGAAAAACCGACCGCTAAAGCGCTTCGTAACGTGCTCGTGCTGCACGGCCCGAACCTCAATCTGCTGGGGACGCGCGAACCGGAAGTCTATGGCGCAACCACGCTGGCCGACATCAACGCTGCCCTGACCGAACGTGCCAAGGCGCGCGGTGTCACGCTGGCGCACTTCCAGTCGAACCACGAAGGCGCACTGGTCGACCGCATTCACGCGGCCAAGAGCGAGGGCGTCGAATTCATCATCATCAACCCGGCGGCCTATACGCATACCAGCGTGGCCCTGCGCGATGCGCTGGCCGGGGTGGTGATTCCGTACATTGAAGTCCACCTGTCCAACGTGCACCGCCGCGAGCCGTTCCGCCACCATTCGTATCTGGCGGACCAAGCGGTGGGCGTGATCTGTGGGCTGGGCTGGCGCGGTTATCTGGCCGCGCTGGACTACTGTATCGACCAAAGCAGCGATCAACACGGCGGCTGACCAGCCGCCTTCCTCCCTTTCACCTCAATCACTTAACCAACGCAACGACGCCAGCGCCTGGAGCGCTTTTACCGATGTGCCGCTGAAGAGCCATTCGCGCGCATCCCACGCCCCAGACCGCCGACGCTGCAGGAGAACGCTCATGGATTTGCGCAAGCTGAAAACGCTGATCGACCTGGTGGCCGAATCGGGCATTTCGGAACTCGAAGTGACCGAAGGTGAAGGCAAGGTCCGCATCGTCAAGTCGGCCCCGCAGCAAGTGATGGCCCCGATGCAATATGCACCGATGCAGATGCAAGCCGCCCCGGCCGTCGCCGGCGCCGCTGCCCCGGCCGCCGCTGCCGTCAGCGCTGAAGCTGCTACCCCGGCCCTGCCGGCCGGCCACATCGTGACCTCGCCGATGGTCGGTACGTTCTATCGCTCGCCGTCGCCGGGCGCTGCCGAGTTCGTCAAGGTAGGCGACACGGTCAAGGAAGGCCAGACGCTGTGCATCATCGAAGCGATGAAGCTGCTCAACGAGATCGAAGCAGACAAGGCCGGTGTCATCAAGGAAATCCTGATCGACAACGGCCAGGCCGTGGAATACGGCCAACCGCTGTTCGTGATCGGCTGATCTTCCGGCATCAGATCCTCATCGTGCGGCAGGCTCCCCTGCCGCATCCGAGCGCCTAATTGGCACAATCGGGCGCGCGGGCCGACTAATGGCGACCCAGCCATAGCGCCCTCGCCTCCCCTTTTTGTAGCGAGAACACGATGTTCGACAAGATCCTGATTGCGAATCGCGGCGAGATCGCTCTTCGCATCCAGCGCGCCTGCCGCGAGCTCGGCATCAAGACCGTGGTGGTCTATTCCGAGGCGGACAAGGAAGCCAAATACGTCAAGCTGGCCGACGAAGCCGTGTGTATCGGCCCGGCGCCATCGCCGCTGTCGTACCTGAACATGCCGGCCATCATTTCGGCCGCAGAAGTGACCGACGCCCAGGCGATCCACCCCGGTTACGGCTTCCTGTCGGAAAACGCCGACTTTGCCGAGCGCGTGGAGCAATCCGGCTTCACCTTCATCGGCCCGACGCCCGAGTCGATTCGCCTGATGGGCGACAAGGTGTCGGCCAAGCAAGCCATGATCAAGTCCGGCGTGCCTTGCGTGCCGGGCTCGGAAGGCGCCCTGCCCGAAGACCCGAAGGAAATCCTGGCAACGGCCCGCAAGGTCGGCTATCCGGTCATCATCAAGGCCGCGGGCGGCGGTGGCGGCCGCGGCATGCGCGTGGTGCACACCGAGGCTGCGCTCATCAACGCCGTCAACATGACGCGCGAAGAAGCCGGCCGCGCCTTTGGCAACCCGGAAGTCTATATGGAGAAGTTCCTGGAGCATCCGCGTCACGTGGAAATCCAGGTTCTGGCCGACCAGCACCGCAACGCCGTCTGGCTGGGCGAGCGCGATTGCTCGATGCAGCGCCGCCACCAGAAGGTGATCGAAGAAGCGCCGGCACCGCACATCGCGCGCCGCCTGATCGAACGCATTGGTGACCGCTGTGCGGATGCCTGCAAGAAGATCGGCTACCGTGGCGCCGGCACGTTCGAGTTCCTGTACGAGAACGGCGAGTTCTACTTCATCGAAATGAACACGCGCGTGCAGGTCGAACACCCGGTCACGGAAATGATCACCGGCATCGACATCGTGCAGGAGCAGATCCGCGTGGCGGCCGGCGAAAAGCTGCGCTTCCGCCAAAAGGACATCACGCTCAAGGGCCACGCCATCGAGTGCCGCATCAACGCGGAAGATCCGTTCAAGTTCACGCCGTCGCCGGGCCGCATCACGTCGTGGCATGTGCCGGGTGGCCCTGGTGTTCGCGTGGATTCGCACGCCTACAACGGCTACTTCGTGCCGCCCAACTATGACTCGATGATCGGCAAGGTCATCACGTACGGCGCCACGCGTGAGCAAGCGATTGCCCGCATGCGCATCGCCCTGTCGGAAATGGTGGTGGAAGGCATCTCGACCAACGTGCCGCTGCACCGCGATCTGATGCTCGACGCCAACTTCGTCGAAGGCGGCACCGACATCCACTACCTGGAGCACCGTCTGGCGCAGCAGGAAGTGGCCAAGGGTGGCGGCAAATAACATGACGTACCGCGAATGCGTGCTCGAAGTCGCCCGTGACGACGCTGAGGCGTTGTCCGAGGCGTTGTTCGACCTGGGCGCGCTGTCGGTGTCGGTGGAAGACGCCGATGCCGACACGCCCGAAGAACAGCCACTCTTCGGCGAGCCCGGCCACGAGCCGACGCGCCTGGCGTGGAACCGTTCGCGCGTGGTCGCGCTGCTGGCGGACGACGCCGATCCGGCACTGCTGGTGGCAGCCGCCGCCAACGAGATCAAGCTGTCGCCGCTGCCGGCGTACACCGTGCGCGAAGTGGAAGAGCAGGACTGGGTGCGCGTGACGCAATCGCAGTTCGAGCCCATCCACATCGGCGAGCACATCTGGGTCGTGCCCTCGTGGCACGACGCACCGGAGCCCGACGCCGTGGTGCTGGAACTGGACCCGGGTCTGGCCTTCGGCACCGGCAGCCACCCGACCACGCGCCTGTGCATGGAATGGCTGGAGCAGCACGTGCAGCCGGAAGAGCGCACGCTCGACTACGGCTGCGGCTCGGGCATTCTGGCCATCGTCGCCAAGAAGCTCGGTGCCGGTGAAACCGTCGGCGTCGACATCGACCCGAACGCCGTGGAAGCCTCGCGCTACAACGCCGAGCGCAACCACGTCGAAGCCACGTTCGCCCTGCCCGACGATGCGCCGGAAGGCACGTTCGACCTGGTGGTCGCCAATATCCTGTCGAACCCACTCAAGCTGATGGCGGCCATGCTGTGCGCACGCGTGCGCCCGGGTGGCCGGCTGATCCTGTCGGGCGTACTGGAGCGCCAGGCGGAAGAAGTGGCTGCGGCGTACGCCTCGGCCATTCCGCTTACGGTGTGGCGTGCGCGTGACGGCTGGGTCTGCCTGCACGGTGTGAAACCCGCGTAATTTCACGGCAATGCGTGCTGGCGTCACCCGCAAAGGTCGACGCTGGCGTCACTGTCTGCAATACTCGCGCGGTCGGCTTTTTTCTCCTTGTTCTGCATGGCATCCGCGCCACGTCTCGCCGCCCGCTGTCCCAATTGCCAAACCGCGTTCCGCGTCGTCGCCGATCAGCTTCGGTTACGTGGCGGGCTCGTCCGTTGCGGGCGCTGCAATCACGTCTTTGACGGGCGCGCGCATCTGATCGAACTGGGCGCGACGCCCACGCCGCCGGCAGCAACACCGGCCACACCAGTACCGCAGCAAGCTGACCCACGTGCACCGGCCGTCGGAACCACGCCCGCACCCGTCCCCGCAGAACCCTCCACTCCGCCGACTGAGGCACCAGCCGAAGCTTCTCCGGCAACGCCCACGGCCGAAGACGACCACGGCTTCGGCATGACTTTGATCTGGGAGGAGGACGTTGCCGATGAAGGCGTCGCCGAAGTACATCTGGGCGAAGTCGAAGGCGCAACGCCAATTCCAGACGCGCATCCAACCGCCCCTGATACGCGCCCGCTGACTGACGAGTCACCGGCCAAATCTGCTGCCGAACCTGCACCCGCGGCTGAGCCCGTCGCAGACGTACCTACCGCCGCGCCCGTTACACCGGCATCGCCCAACACGCCGCCAGTGGCACCGGCTGATCCGTTTCACGGCCTGCCGCCGATCCGGGAGTTTGAGGACGACGAAGATGCATTCGCGGCAGCCCTGCCCAAGCAACGGTCGGCAGATTTGCCGCCCGAGACGGTCGTCCCGCCCGTACCCACGCCTGCGGTAACGAAGCCCGAAGCGCCCGCACCGACAACGCCCGCCGACGCGGACAAGCACGATTCGGTCTGGATGCGTCACGAGACCGATCCGCACACGATATTCGCGCCGGTGCCGCGCCGGAACCATCACGCGCGCCGCGCGCATGATGAGCACGACGGTCCGACACCACAGCGGACGCTCACCGGCGCACCACGTCCGCGCAAAGCGCGTGGGCCGAACCATGGTGTCTCGGCCGCCACACTCGATTTCTTGCGTGCCGCACAGGCGCGTGAGCAGGTACGCAAGTCGACAGGGCGCCGTGCGTTGGCGCGCATTGCGATCGGATTCCTGATCGTGTTGGCCGTGGCACAGGCGCTCTTCCTTGGTCGTTCGGAAATCGCCCGCCGCGCGCCGTCCACACGACCATTGTGGGAGGCGCTATGCCAACCGCTGCATTGCAAGATCGCCCCGCCGCGCGACCTCGACGCGCTGCAGATCGAGTCGTCGCAACTGCAGCGTCAGGAAGGTGATGCATCCGACCAGTACGTGCTGACCGCCACGCTTCGCAACCGCGCCGGCAACCCAGTCGCCTTGCCGGCCATCGAGCTGGTGACGACCGATCTACAGGACCAACTGCTCTCACGCCGCGCGCTGCTGCCCAGCGACTACCTGAACCCGACCGACAGTGCATACGGTACGTCAGGTCTGCCCGCCCGCGCCGAGCTGCCGATTCGGGTACGATTCCAGTCCCAGCGCCCGACGGCCAACTACCGGGTGCTGATTTTTTACCCCTGAATTTTCCCTAGACTCACCCCCAACACGCATCAAAGGAAGGAGCAACACCATGGCAAACGTGACCCTTGGCGGTAACCCGATCGAAGTCGGCGGCCAATTCCCGACCGTCGGCGCGAAGGCCCCGGCTTTCACGCTGGTTGGCGCAGACCTGAAAGACGTGTCGCTGGCTGACTTTGCCGGCAAGCGCAAGGTCCTGAACATCGTGCCCAGCCTGGACACCCCGGTGTGTGCCACCTCCACGCGTAAGTTCAACGAAGCCGCCGCCAAGCTGGACAACACCGTCGTGCTGTCGATCTCCGCCGACCTGCCGTTTGCTGCCGGCCGCTTCTGCACCACCGAAGGCATCGCCAACGTCAAGCCGCTGTCGACCTTCCGTGACAAGGGCTTCAAGCAAGCCTACGGTGTCGACATCACGTCGGGCCCGCTGGCAGGTGTGACCGCCCGCGCCGTGGTCGTACTCGATGCCAACGACAACGTCCTGTACTCGCAACTCGTGCCGGAAATCAAGGAAGAGCCGAACTACGACGCCGCCCTGGCCGCGCTGAAGTAAGCTCACCCGCATTGCCGTGAGACCGGCCTCCGGTCTCGCATTCATCACACGGCCGTCCGCTTGGACGGCCGCGTTCACATCTGGAGCCTTCCAATATGGCCAGCGTGATCTGTGGCTCGGTTGCCTACGACACCATCATGACGTTCGACGGGCACTTCCGCGAACACATCCTGCCGGACAAAATCCACATTCTTAACGTCTCCTTTCTGGTGCCGACCATGCGCCGGGAGTTCGGCGGCTGCGCAGGCAACATCGCCTACACGCTCAAGCTGCTCGGCGGCGAGCCCATCATCATGGGCACGGTCGGTCAGGATGCGGGGCCGTATCTGGATTACCTGAAGAAGCTCGGCATCTCGACCGCGCATGTCACGGAAATCCCGGACACGTTCACCGCGCAGGCCATGATCACGACCGACCGCGACAACAACCAGATCACCGCGTTCCACCCGGGCGCGATGAGCCAGTCGAGTGTGAACTCGGTCAAGGATGCGCTGCCGGCCAAGCTCGGCCTGGTGGGCCCCGACAGCCGCGACGGCATGCTGCATCACGCCACACAATTTGCCGAAGCCGGCGTGCCGTTCATCTTCGACCTGGGCCAGGCGATGCCGCTGTTTGACGGCGCCGACCTGCGCCGCTTCGTTGAACTCGCCAGCTACGTCGTGGTCAATGACTACGAAGCGCAGGTCATGCTGTCACGCACGGGCTACAGTGCGACGGAGCTTGCGCAACGCGTCGAGGCTTTCATCGTCACGCGCGGGGAAGAAGGGGCGGAAATTCACGCCGGCGGCAAGCAGTACACTATTCCGGTCGTGCCGGCCGAACGTGTGGTCGACCCGACCGGTTGCGGCGACGCGTTCCGCGGCGGCCTGCTCTATGGCATCGAGAACGGCATGGATTGGGAAACCACCG
Organism: Ralstonia sp. ASV6; assembly: GCF_016429285.1. Classification (GTDB taxonomy): domain Bacteria; phylum Pseudomonadota; class Gammaproteobacteria; order Burkholderiales; family Burkholderiaceae; genus Ralstonia; species Ralstonia flaminis. The sequence goes on along the minus strand of NZ_JAELUI010000085.1, from coordinate 900 downwards.
GCCGACTCGCCAGCCTGATGGGCTCCCTCAAGATCGCTTGCCAAGGCCCGCAGAATCACGGCCTGCCCGTCGACGAGATTGCCCGGCGCTTCGAATCTGCTTTCGGGTACCGGTATCAATAAGGAATGAACATGAAACCCATCTATCGCATCGGCGCTGCGGCCCTGCTGGTCGCCGCCCTTGGCCTGCAAGGCTGCGCCATGGGCACCAACTCCAACAGCGCCTATACCTCGGGACAGGCGCAGCGCGAGCAGACCGTGCGCTTTGGCACGGTGGATTCGGTCCGCAATGTCGTGATCGACCGCGAGCAGACCGGCGTGGGCACGATTGCTGGCGGCGCCATCGGCGGCATCGGTTCTGCAGCCGCCATTGGCCGCGGCAACGGTTCGGTGGCAGCAGGTGTGCTGGGTGCGATTCTGGGTGGCGTTGCAGGCAGCGCGATCGAAGGTCAGATGAACAAGCGCCCCGGCTTGGAAATCACCGTCAAACTGGACAACGGCGAGTACCGCGCCATCACGCAAGACGCCGACGAGGCTTTCCGCCCCGGCGAGCGTGTACGCCTGCTGTCGTCGGGCGGCGTGACCCGCGTGACGCACTGACCCATCGCCGGGCAGCCAGCCTGACGCATCAGCAAGACCGCATCGGTGTCGCGCCGGTGCGGTTTTTTTTCGTCCTGGAGAAACGCGCAGGCCATCACCCGGACAAGAAAAAGCCCGCCGGGGCGTAGGCCGATCGGCGGGCGGTGCAAGACACCAGGTCTTGCGGACCGGATACAAAGTATCCGATCAGGTGGGCGCGACCTGCGCGCCGCTGTGGTCCCGGAGGATCACCGTCGCAAGAATGACTTACGGACGGTTGCCAGTCGGGAACGGCCATGCAGCAGCCGGGTTCAGCGCGGTC
>NZ_JAELUI010000581.1 GCF_016429285.1 Ralstonia sp. ASV6 | reverse complement strand
GCCCACGGCGTGCGCGGCCGTCTCGGAGAACGGCGCGTCCATCGTGCGGTCCGGAAACCCCAACTTCTTCTCCAGCCGGCGCGCTGCGATATCACCAATGCTGCGGCCGTCCTGGTAGGTGCGGGACCTGTCTCTTATACACATCTGACGCTGCCGACGAAGGCCGTGGAGTGTAGATCTCGGTGGGCGCCGGATCATTAAAAAGGGGGGGGGGGGGGGGGGGGGGGGGGGGGGGGGGGGGGGGGGGGGGGGGGGGGGGGGGGGGGGGGGGGGGGGGGGGGGGGGGGGGGGGGGGGGGGGGGGGGGGGGGGGGG
>NZ_JAELUI010000580.1 GCF_016429285.1 Ralstonia sp. ASV6 | reverse complement strand
CCCCCCCCCCCCCCCCCCCCCCCCCCCCCCCCCCCCCCCCCCCCCCCCCCCCCCCCCCCCCCCCCCCCCCCCCCCCCCCCCCCCCCCCCCCCCCCCCCCCCCCCCCCCCCCTTTTTAATGCTCCGCCCACCACCGAGATCTACACTCCACGGCCTTCGTCGGCAGCGTCAGATGTGTATAAGAGACAGGCACAGCGCCGTCCGTCGAAGCGACGCCCGACAGCGCCAGGGGCGCAGGCGTGGTGGCCACCGATGCGATGCGCTTCACCACTCGCACGCGCGATGTGTCCGGATAGTCCGTGTCGTCGGCGCCGCC
>NZ_JAELUI010000579.1 GCF_016429285.1 Ralstonia sp. ASV6 | reverse complement strand
CCCCCCCCCCCCCCCCCCCCCCCCCCCCCCCCCCCCCCCCCCCCCCCCCCCCCCCCCCCCCCCCCCCCCCCCCCCCCCCCCCCCCCCCCCCCCCCCCCCCCCCCCCCCCCCCCCCCTTTTCACGCAGAAGACGGCATACGAGATCAGGCGCCATGTCTCGTGGGCTCGGAGATGTGTATAAGAGACAGGTCTCAGACTCAGCGGGCGGGGTTCCGGACTCGACATTCGGGGTTTCGAACCCGGCCTGCGAAGTTCCCGACGCGACATGCGAGGCGTCGAACTCGGCGTGCGACGTTTCGGACTCGATGCTCGGGG
>NZ_JAELUI010000578.1 GCF_016429285.1 Ralstonia sp. ASV6 | reverse complement strand
CCCCCCCCCCCCCCCCCCCCCCCCCCCCCCCCCCCCCCCCCCCCCCCCCCCCCCCCCCCCCCCCCCCCCCCCCCCCCCCCCCCCCCCCCCCCCCCCCCCCCCCCCCCCCCTTTTTTAATGATACGCCCACCACCGAGATCTACACTCCACGGCCTTCGTCGGCAGCGTCAGATGTGTATAAGAGACAGGTGTATAAGCAAGCAAGTCACTGGCGTATTTCACGCCAAACCACAAGGACATCTTCGGGAACACTATGGCGCTCACTTCCAGCGCATTCTGGTTCGCGCTCGGCTCCATCATCCTCACCAACATCGT
>NZ_JAELUI010000577.1 GCF_016429285.1 Ralstonia sp. ASV6 | reverse complement strand
CCCCCCCCCCCCCCCCCCCCCCCCCCCCCCCCCCCCCCCCCCCCCCCCCCCCCCCCCCCCCCCCCCCCCCCCCCCCCCCCCCCCCCCCCCCCCCCCCCCCCCCCCCCCCCCCCCCCCTTTTTCAAGCTGAAGACGGCATACGAGATCAGGCGCCATGTCTCGTGGGCTCGGAGATGTGTATAAGAGACAGGGATGATGGTATGGACGGCCGAGCGCAAGAGCGGCAAGCCGGTGAGCGGTTCGTCCGTGAGCTGGACCGACGGCGTGGGTGTGCTCGCCTCCAGCACCACCGATAGCGACGGCACGGCGGATCTG
>NZ_JAELUI010000576.1 GCF_016429285.1 Ralstonia sp. ASV6 | reverse complement strand
CCCCCCCCCCCCCCCCCCCCCCCCCCCCCCCCCCCCCCCCCCCCCCCCCCCCCCCCCCCCCCCCCCCCCCCCCCCCCCCCCCCCCCCCCCCCCCCCCCCCCCCCCCCCCCCTTTTTAATCATACGGCCACCACCGAGATCTACACTCCACGGCCTTCGTCGGCAGCGTCAGATGTGTATAAGAGACAGGTTCAGACCACGGAGTGCGTCGATCTTGTCGTACTCGATTTCGGGGAAAATGATCTGCTCTTTCACACCGATGTTGTAGTTGCCACGACCGTCGAACGCCTTACCCGACACACCGCGGAAGTCACGC
>NZ_JAELUI010000575.1 GCF_016429285.1 Ralstonia sp. ASV6 | reverse complement strand
CCCGACTCGTCCAGGCGCGCCAGTTGGGCTTCAGCCAGGTTCGAGATGTCGCGTGTGATTTCTTCCGGTCCGAGCTTGGTGTCGCGAGCAACGACCGACAGTTCCTCGATGTGGATCGAGGTGTAGCCTGTCTCTTATACACATCTGACGCTGCCGACGAAGGCCGTGGAGTGTAGATCTCGGTGGTGGCCGTGTCATTAAAAAAGGGGGGGGGGGGGGGGGGGGGGGGGGGGGGGGGGGGGGGGGGGGGGGGGGGGGGGGGGGGGGGGGGGGGGGGGGGGGGGGGGGGGGGGGGGGGGGGGGGGGGGGGGGGGG
>NZ_JAELUI010000084.1 GCF_016429285.1 Ralstonia sp. ASV6 | reverse complement strand
GCTCGATGCTGGCCGCGTAGTGGAGTTGGGTCGCGTGATCGACGTGTTCCTGCAGCCGCATCACGACGTGACGCGCGCGCTGATCGGCGAGGTCATCTCGCAAGAGCTGCCGCCTTCGGTGCTGGCGCGTGTGGAAAGCCGCCTGGTTGCCCGCGAGCACGGTGGACGCGACCACCTGTTCCGACTCGCCTTTACCGGCGAGGGCGTGGACCAGCCCGTGCTGGCGCAAGCCGTCCGTACGTACGGGTTCGACTTCAACATCCTGCACGGTCACATCGACGAAATTCAGGGCCAAGCCTTCGGCTCGCTGGCGATTTTGGCGACGGGCGACACGGCTGACATCAACAACGCAATGAACTTCCTGCGCGAGCAAGGCGTGGTGGTCGAGGAGATCAACCATGTGGTCTGACCTGACCGATCTGTTCCTGCCGGCCTTCTGGGAAACGCTTGCCATGGTGGGCGTGTCCGGTGGCATTGGTGCAGTGTTCGGCGTGCCGCTGGGCGTGTTGTTGTATCTGACGACTACGGGCGGGGTGCTGTCGGCACCGGTGTTCAATCGCGTGGCCGGTCTCGTCGTCAACGCTGTGCGCTCGGTGCCGTTCATCATCCTGCTGGTGGCGGTGATTCCGTTCACGCGCCTGCTGGCAGGCTCGTCCATCGGCACGGCGGCGGCGATTGTGCCGCTGACGATCGCGGCCATCCCCTTTGTTGCGCGCCTGGTGGAAACCGCGCTGCGTGAAGTGGACCGTGGCCTGATCGAAGCCGCGCAGTCCATGGGGGCGACCACCGGCCAGCTCGTCTACAAGGTGCTGCTGCCCGAGGCCATGCCCGGCATCCTGGCGGGTTTGACAATCACCTTCGTCAGCCTGGTCGGTTACTCAGCCATGGCCGGTACCATCGGCGGCGGCGGCCTGGGCGACCTGGGCATCCGCTACGGTTATCAGCGCTATGAATCGGACATCATGCTGGCGGTCGTCGTCATCCTGATCGTCTTCGTGCAGGCGGTGCAATCGACGGGCGATTGGCTCGTGCGCCGCCTCAGCCATCGCTAAACAATCACAGACTCATCTACGAGGGAATGCAATGAATCGTCGTCAACTGCTGCAATGGTCCGCGAGCCTGGGCGCCGCATTGGCTCTGGTCGCAGGCAGTGCCCTGGCACAAAGCAAGCCGATCAAGGTCGGTGTGACCGCCGGCCCGCACGCCGAGATCATGGAAGAAGTGAAGAAGGTTGCCGAGAAGGACGGTCTGAAGCTCCAGATCGTCGAGTTCAACGACTACATCCAGCCGAACGCCGCACTGGCCGCCGGTGACCTGGATGCCAACAGCTACCAGCACCAGCCGTATCTGGATGACCAGGTCGCCACGCGTGGCTACAAGTTCGTGAGCGTCGGCCAGACCATCACGTTCCCGATGGGTATCTACTCGAAGAAGATCAAGTCGTTGAAGGACCTGAAGGACGGCGCGCGCTTCGGCTTGCCGAACGATCCGACCAACGGCGGTCGTGCGCTCCTGCTGCTGCAGTCGCAAGGCGTGATCAAGCTCAAGCCGAACGCGGGTTTCAAGGCCTCGCCGCGCGATGTGGCTGAGAACCCGAAGAAGCTGAAGTTCATCGAGCTGGACGCCGCTCAATTGCCGCGCTCGCTGGATGACTTGGACGCCGCCGCCGTCAACGGTAACTATGCCGAGAAGGCTGGCCTGGACCCGACCAAGGACGGCATCGCCATCGAAGCCGCCAAGGGCCCGTACGCCAACGTGATCGCCATCCGAGCCGCCGACAAGGACCAACCCTGGGTTGCCAAGCTCGTGAAGGCGTATCATTCCGACGCGGTGAAGTCCTTCGTCAAGACGAAGTACAAAGACGCCGTGATCGTGGCGTGGTAAGCACGTTTACACACGGTTAGAGGGTTTTCCCCAACAAATTGCCGGACGTTTGACTGGTGTCCGGCAATTTTTCACGGTTAAAATAGCACGACCGTTCGGAAATTTAACGTGAGCGACCGACCGCCCTTATAATGGCCGGCGTCTTGTAACAAATGTCTTATTAATGAGTGGAGTGAGCGCATGAAAGTCCTGGTCGCAGTCAAGCGCGTGATCGATTACAACGTGAAGGTTCGCGTGAAGACGGACGGTAGCGGTGTCGATCTTGCCAACGTCAAGATGAGCATGAACCCGTTCGACGAAATCGCCGTGGAAGAGGCGGTACGTCTGAAGGAAGCGGGCGTTGCCACCGAAGTGATCGCCGTGTCGTGCGGCGTGACGCAGTGCCAGGAAACCCTGCGCACCGCCATGGCCATCGGTGCCGACCGTGGCATCCTGGTCGAAACCAACGAAGAACTGCAGCCGCTGGCCGTGGCCAAGCTGCTCAAGGCGCTGGTCGATAAGGAACAGCCGCAGCTGATCATCCTGGGCAAGCAAGCCATTGATGACGACGCCAACCAGACCGGCCAGATGCTGGCTGCGCTGGCCGGCCTGCCGCAAGCCACGTTTGCCTCGAAGGTGGTTGTGGCCGATGGCAAGGCATCCGTCACGCGTGAAGTGGACGGCGGTCTGGAAACCCTGTCGGTCAAGCTGCCGGCCGTGGTCACCACCGACCTGCGCCTGAACGAGCCGCGCTATGTGACGCTGCCGAACATCATGAAGGCCAAGAAGAAGCAACTCGACACGGTCAAGCCGGAAGACCTGGGGGTGGACGTCGCACCGCGCCTGAAGACGCTGAAGGTGGTTGAGCCCGCCAAGCGCAGCGCTGGCGTGATGGTGCCCGACGTGGCCACGCTGGTGTCCAAGCTCAAGACGGAAGCCAAGGTGCTGTAAGCGGCGGGTTTGTAACCTGCACGCACGCACACATCTTCCAAGCACACCGAATAGGCAGATCAAGATGACCGCACTCGTTATTGCTGAACACGACAATCAATCCATCAAGGCCGCGACACTGAACACCGTGACGGCAGCCGCTCAATGCGGCGGCGAAGTCCACGTGCTGGTGGCTGGCGCTGGCTGCGGCGCTGCCGCCCAGGCCGCCGCGCAGATCGCCGGCGTTGCCAAGGTGCTGGTGGCCGACGCACCCCAGTTTGCCGATGGCTTGGCCGAGAACGTCGCCGAACAGGCCCTGGCCATCGCCGGCAACTACAGCCACATCCTGGCGCCCGCCACCGCCTACGGCAAGAACATCCTGCCGCGCGTGGCCGCCAAGCTGGACGTGGCTCAACTGTCCGATATCACCAAGGTCGATGGCCCGGATACCTTCGAGCGCCCGATCTATGCCGGCAACGCGATTGCCACCGTGCAATCGGCCGACAAGGTGAAGGTGATCACCGTACGTGGCACGGCGTTCGACGCCGCTGCTGCCACCGGTGGCTCGGCTGCAACCGAAGCCCTGACCGCAGTGGCTGATGCCGGCATCTCGCAATTCGTCTCGCGTGAAGTGACGAAGAGCGACCGTCCGGAACTGACTGCCGCCAAGATCATCGTGTCGGGCGGCCGTGGTGTGGGCTCGGGCGAGAACTACACCAAGGTGCTGACGCCCCTGGCCGACAAGCTGGGCGCCGCACTGGGTGCCTCGCGTGCCGCCGTGGACGCTGGCTTCGTGCCGAACGACTATCAGGTCGGCCAGACCGGCAAGATCGTCGCGCCGCAGTTGTACATCGCCGTCGGTATCTCGGGTGCGATCCAGCACTTGGCCGGCATGAAGGATTCCAAGGTGATCGTTGCGATCAATAAGGACCCGGAAGCGCCGATCTTCCAGGTGGCTGACTACGGCCTCGTGGGCGACCTGAACACCGTGGTGCCGGAGCTGGTGACCGCACTGGGCTGATTGCACCACGCAGCGCGCCTCATCTGATGCGCGTCGCAATGCCCGACGCAAAGCCGTTTCCGACCCGTTTGGAAACGGCTTTTTTATACGCAAGCGCCATCAGGAGAGCGCACACGATGCCGGTGACGCACTCCCCTGATCGCGCTTAACGAAGGATTGGAGAGAGACATGACCTATCAAGCCCCCGTCAAGGACATGCTGTTCGTGATGAACGAACTCGCAGGCCTGGACAACGTCGCCAAGCTGCCCGGCTTTGAAGACGCTACCGCCGACACCGCACAGGCCGTGTTGGAAGAAAGCGCACGCTTTACCGGTGAAGTCGTCGCTCCGCTCAATGTGGAAGGTGACCGCAACCCGAGCAGCTGGAGGGATGGCGTTGTCACGGCCACGGCTGGCTTCAAGGAGGCTTTTGCCCAGTTCGGCCAAGGCGGCTGGCAGGGCGTGCAGCACCCGCTGGAATACGGCGGTCAGGGCCTGCCCAAGCTGATCGCCACCGCGTGCATCGAGATGCTGAACGCGGCCAACCTGTCGTTCGCGCTGTGCCCGCTGCTGACTGACGGGGCTATTGAGGCGCTGCTCACCGCCGGCACCGAAGAGCAGAAGCAACTGTTCGTACCCAAGCTCATCTCCGGCGAGTGGACCGGCACGATGAACCTGACCGAGCCGCAGGCCGGCTCCGACCTGGCACTCGTGCGCACGCGCGCCGAGCCGGTGGGCGATGGCACGTTCAAAATCTTCGGTACGAAGATCTTCATCACCTGGGGTGAACACGACATGGCCGAGAACATCGTCCACCTCGTGCTGGCACGTACGCCGGGTGCGCCGGAAGGTGTGAAGGGCATCTCGCTGTTCGTGGTGCCGAAGTTCCTCGTCAATGCAGATGGTTCGCTGGGTGCGCGCAACGATGCGCATTGCGTGTCGATCGAGCACAAGCTTGGCATCAAGGCGAGCCCGACGGCCGTGCTGCAATTTGGCGACAACGGTGGCGCCATCGGCACACTGGTCGGCGAAGAAAACCGCGGCCTTGAGTACATGTTCATCATGATGAACGCCGCGCGCTATGCGGTGGGCATGCAGGGCATCGGCGTGTCGGAGCGCGCGTACCAGAAGGCCGTGGCCTATGCGCGCGAGCGCGTGCAGAGCCGCCCGGTGGATGGCTCGGCGGCCCGCGCGGTGCCGATCATTCATCACCCAGACGTCAAGCGCATGCTGTTGACGATGCGCGCGATGACCGAAGGCGCCCGCGCGCTGGCCTATGTGGCTGCCGCCGCGTGCGATGCCGGCCACCATGCTGCCGATGACGCTGCGCGCAAGCAGAACGAAGCGCTGTACGAATTCCTGGTGCCGGTCGTGAAGGGCTGGAGTACCGAGATGTCGATCGACGTGACGAGCCTTGGCGTACAGGTGCACGGCGGCATGGGCTTCATTGAAGAGACCGGCGCCGCGCAGTACTACCGCGATGCGCGCATCCTGCCGATCTACGAAGGCACCACGGCCATTCAGGCAAACGACCTGATCGGCCGCAAGACGGTACGTGATGGCGGCGCTGTGGCGCTGGGCATCTGCGCCGAGATCGCCAAGGTGGAAGCCGCGCTGGCAGCGAAGGGCGGTGCGCATTGCGAAGCGATGCGTGCACGTCTGGCGGCAGGCCGCGAGGCAATGGAATCGGTGGTGCGCTTCGTGGTGGCGCAGACCAAGGCGCAACCGAACGCCGTGTTCGCGGGCAGCGTGCCGTATCTGCGTCTGTGCGGCATCGTGCTATCGGGCTGGCAGATGGCGCGTGCGCTGCTGGTGGCCATCGATCGCGAGAGCGAAGACCCGAACTTCTATGGCGCGAAGATCGCCACGGCTCGGGTGTTTGCCGACGTGCTGCTCACCCAGGCGCCGGGCATTGCGCAGAGCGTGCTGACCGGCGGCGAGACCATTGGTGCGGTGCCGGAAGCGCAGTTCTAAGCGGCGCTTGCGGGCATGAAAAAAGGGAGGCTTCGGCCTCCCTTTTCGTTGGCGCGCTGATGATCAAACCGGCGCGATCGCCAGGTGCAGCGGTTGATCCGGTCGCAACGTAACGTTCATCACGGGGCGCGGTGCTTGCATGTTGTCTGGCGGCAACAACGTGAGGCGCTGCAGCAACATCGCGGCAATGACCGTCATCTCAGACATGGCCAGATGCTGCCCGAGGCAGACACGCGGGCCGGTGCCAAAGGGTAGATAGGCGCCGCGTGGCACTTCCGGTGCATCTGCGGCAAAACGTTCAGGGCGAAAGGCCTGCGGCTCCGGAAACCAGCGCGGGTCGTGGTGCATCAACTGCACCGGAACCAGGAACATGGTGCGCGCTGGCAATTGCCACGCACCCAGGGTGATGGGCTGCGTGCTCCGGCGGCTGACGAGCAATGGGGCGGCGGGGTAGAGGCGCAGCGTCTCCTTGATTGTCTGCGTGAGGTAGGGCAGCGAGGTGAGCGTATCGGCGTCGGGTGCGCGACCTTGCAGTGCGTGCTGGACTTCTTCGCGTGCAAGGGCCTGCGCAGCCGGGTTCGACGCCATGCACCAGGCCCACCAGATCAGGGTGGCTGCAGTGGTTTCGTGCCCCGCCAGGAACGCGGTCATGCATTCGTCGCGCACGGCGTGCAGCGGCCACGCTGTTGCGTCGTCTCGATGGAGCTGCAGCAGGCGGGTTAGCAGATCGTCGGGCCAGGCTTCTGGTGGCAAGGCCAATCGCGCTTGCAGGTGGCGATCGATCAAGCCATGTAATGCCATGAGGGCGCGTCTCTTTGTGCGCTTCCACGGTGCCCAGTCTGGCCAGCTTGCCGGCCAATAGAACTCGGCATTGGCGGCGGCTCCGACGACGCGGATGGCCTGCTCGGCGATGCGTGCCTCTTCGCCGATTTCGCTGGAGAACATCATCCGCGTGATGACGTCCATGGCCAGCGACGTGATCGCACTTTCCATCGGAAAGCGAGCGTCGCGTTTTGGCCATTGCGCGAGCGCTTTATCAGTGGCTGCGGCAATGGTGGGCACAAAGGCCTGGACGGCCTTGGGGGAGAAGCTCGGCTGCAGGGCGTGCCGCTTGCCACGCCAGGCTTCGCCCTCGGCGATCAGCACACTCCGGCCATGCAACTGCGCAAACACGCGGATGCCGCGCTCCCAGCGGACGAGCGCATCGTGGTGCGTCACCAGCAGTTCACGCGCGAGTGCCGGGTCGGTCACGACGATTTCGTGTTCGGGCCAGAAACGCAGATGCACAACGTCACCGAACTCGCGTTGCCAGGCTGCCAGCGTCCCCAGCAAATCGCGCGACATGCGGGCGAGCAGGCTCCAGCCGGTCAGGCCGACAGGGGGGCCTGGGGGCCATACGCCGAGCGGATGGGCAGATGGGGCAGACGGCGCTGGCGATGATGCCTTCCCGTGGTACGGGCATTGGCTGGACGAGGTCGGATTCACGTGTGATCTCCGGGTGCGCGGGTGTGTTTGAGCATGCCTGGCATTGTTCGCCTGCCGACGTGACCAGTCTTGAACGCAAACGACATCGACACCGGTCTGGCGTCTGCTTATACTGCGCCGCCATGTCCTCCCAATTCGAGTGCCCGGACCCTCTCGCACGAGCGCCGCGTGTCATGCCCGATAGCCGCGTACCGGGCACGCGCCTGCATCTCGCACCGCCTGCTTTGCAGGGCGCCATTGTGGCCATTCTCTGCCGCGACACGCGTGCCTTTGCACTGACCGATGCGCAGCGCCTGACCCATTTCCCCGCCTCACCGATGGTGTCGCTGTCCTGGTTTCAGGACTTCGAGGCGGGACTTGTCGAGCGCACCGATGGCGGCCCGCAATGGCGACCGTTTGGTGCGCAGGTCGTGCTCTCAGGTAGTCAGTCCCTGCCCACGGTGAGTTGGGCACCGATTACCGGGCGTGGCGGCATGATCTGCTTGACGGCGGATGTTGCGCAGACCTTGTTTGGCGTTGACCTAGCTGTGGTCGCAGACCGTTTCGTTGACGCCCATGCGGTACTGGGCACCGTATGGCAGCCGTTGTTGGATGCATTGCTCGACACCCACGACGATGCGGATGTGCTGGCCGTACTGGAGCAGCATCTTGTCGCGCGCTGGCACGCGCTTCAGGGGCCGGACACGGTGGTGTCGTCGCTGCGCAGGGCTGGCCGTCATTGGGTGGAGCGGCTGGGTTGGCAGGCCCACGAGTGGCGTCGAACCCATAGTCCGCGCCAAGTGGAGCGCCGTATCAAGACATTCAGCGGACGGTCCTTGCGAGAGTGGCAGGCGCTGGTGAAAAGCGAAGGAGCGTACTTCGCGGCGATGGACCGGCACGCGGCAGGCCTGCCGTTCGATTGGGCTGCATTGGCGCAGGATGAGGGCTTTGCCGATCAGGCGCATCTGAGCCGCACGGCCAAGCGCATCACGGGTTTTTCGCCGAGCGAGTTTGTCGAGCGCTTTGTTGAAGACGAAGCGTTCTGGGCGTACCGATTGTGGGTTTGATCCAACCAATGCACCGCGGAGGCGCACGCAACATGGACGACATTTCTATCATCGGGCAATACGAAGATGCGCTTCGGGCTGCCATGCTCGCCAACGACATCGCAGCACTCGCGGAACTGCTGGACGATGACCTCGTGTTCACCGGCCCCGATGGGCGGGTGCTCTCGAAGGCAGACGATCTATTGGCCCATCGAGAGAAACTGTTGCGATTGGACCGGCTGGACATCCGCGAAACGCAGACCCATCGCATCGGAGAGATGATCCTGACCACCACGCAGGCGGCACTGGCGGGGCACTTTGGATTGATGGCGTTCGACGGTGTGTTCGCCTACACGCGGCTGTGGAAGCAATCTGGTGGGCGCTGGAGAGTTGTGGCGGGACATGGCGCCAAGATTGGATAAACAAAAAAGGGAGGCTTCGGCCTCCCTTTCTGATGGTTGCGGTGCCTGGCGATCAGGCCAGCGCAGGCTTGCTCGCAGGCATCGACGCGCCGCCCAGGTAGCGATACACCGACAGATCATCTGCGCGGATGGCTGGCGAGCGGCCCGACACCAGATCCGACAGCAGCTTGCCCGAGCCGCACGCCATGGTCCAACCCAGCGTGCCGTGGCCAGTGTTGAGCCACAGGCCACGCACCGGTGTCTGGCCGACGATCGGCGTGCCGTCCGGCGTCATCGGGCGCAGGCCGGTCCAGAACGAAGCGCGCGACACGTCGCCCGCACCCGGGAACAGATCGTTGACCACGAACTCCAGCGTGTTGCGCTTGCCCGGGTCCAGGCGCTTGTCGTAGCCGACGATCTGCGCCATTCCGCCCACGCGGATGCGGTCGTCAAAGCGGGTGACGGCCACCTTGTAGGTCTCGTCCAGGATGGTGGAGATGGGGCTCTTGGCCGCGTCCGTCATCGGCACGGTGATCGAGAAACCCTTGAGCGGGTACACCGGCACGTTCACCAGGTTTTTCAGGAACGGCGTGCTGTAGCTGCCCAGCGCCACGACCACGAGGTCGGCTTCAACAGGCTGACCATCGACCAGCGCGCCGCGCACGGCGTCGTTCTTGAAGATCAGGCTGTTGATGGTGCTGTTGAAACGGAAGCGCACGCCCAACTGCTCGGCCATCGCGGCCAGGCGCGTGGTGAAGAGCTGGCAATCGCCTGTTTCGTCATTGGGTAGGCGCAAGCCACCGGCCAGCTTGTGGCGGGTCGAGGCCAGGCCTGGTTCACTGCGCACGAGGTCTTCGCGCGAAAGCAGTTCGTAGGGCACGCCGGCGCGCTCGAGCACGGCGATGTCGTTCGCGGCGCCGTCGAGCTGTTGCTGGGTGCGGAAGATTTGCAGCGTGCCTTGCTGGCGGCCTTCATAGGCGATGCCGGTGTCGGCGCGCAACTCGCGGATGCAGTCGCGGCTGTACTCAGCCAGGCGAACCATGCGCTCCTTGTTTTGCGCATAGCTGGCGGCATCACAGTTGCGCAGCATCTGCCACATCCACTTGAGCTGGAAGAGGGTGCCGTCAGGGCGGATCGTCAGCGGCGCGTGCTTCTGGAACATCCACTTGATGGCCTTGAGCGGCACGCCCGGCGCGGCCCACGGCGATGCGTAGCCCGGCGAGATCTGTCCGGCATTGGCAAAACTCGTCTCCAGCGCCGGACCGGCTTCACGGTCGACGACAGTGACCTCATGGCCGGCGCGGGCCAGGTAATAGGCGCTTGTCACGCCGATCACGCCACTGCCAAGAACGAGCACGCGCATGGTGATACTCCCCGGAGATGCATTTACGATAGATGCCGCTATCGTATTCGTACCTATCCAGTCATTGTTTCTGTATATTTTCAGGAAACAGGAACAATTTCGATTTTGGGGTGTTTTTCACCATGCGAACCCAGCGCAAGCCCGTCCGGGCCCTCGACAAGCTTGATCGCCGCATCCTCGACCTGCTGCAAAAGGACGGGCGGCTCTCCATGAAGGAGCTGTCCGAGGCGGTTGGGCTGACCATCACGCCGTGCATCGAGCGCGTCAAACGCCTGGAGCGCGAGGGCTTCATCCTTGGCTACTACGCACGCCTGAACCCGGCCATGCTGGGTGCTTCGCTGCTGGTGTTTGTGGAGATCAGCCTGGGCAGCAAAGCCGGCAACATGTTCGAGCAGTTCCGGCGCGAGGTGCTGCGTATCCCGGAGGTGCTGGAGTGCCACCTCGTCTCTGGCGATTTCGATTACCTCATCAAGGCGCGTATCCGCGAGATGGGCGAGTACCGGCGCCTGCTGGGCGATATCCTGTTGCAGCTCCCGGGCGCGGTGCAGTCCAAGAGCTACATCGTGATGGAGGAGATCAAGGAGACGCTTGCCATCGACGTGACCGAAGAGGGCGGGTGACGGAACGTTGTCACGGAAGCGACTTACGCTGGGCGGCACGCTCACCATCTCAACGCCTACCTGCGGAGCCTCCATGTCCGGCCAGCCGATCTTCAAGCCGACCCGCCGCACGCTCATCAAAGGTCTTGTTTCTGCCAGCGGCACTGCGCTGTTTGGCTCGCACATCGGTGACGTGCTGGCCCAGGGCGTTGCGCCCGCCGCAGTCACTTCCGAACGCCTGCGCCCGCAAGTGCCCGGCGGCGTAATGAGCGGCGACATCACCGCCAACAGTGCCATCGTCTGGAGCCGTACCGATCGCCCGGCGCGCATGATCGTTGAATATTCGACCGATGCCGCCTTCAAGAAAGTCGTGCGCCGCGTTGGCCCGACGGCCATCGAAACCAGCGGACTGACCGCGCGCGTCGATCTCACCGGCTTGCCTACCGGTGCGAACCTGTTCTACCGCGTCCGCTTCCAGGATCTCGTGCACGAGAAAGCGTTCAGCGAACCCGTCGTCGGCCGTTTCCGTACCGCGCCTGTGCATGCGAATCGCCCGATCTGCTTCGTGTTCTCCGGCGACGAAGCCGGCCAGGGCTGGGGCATCAACGAGCGCTTCGGCGGCTACCGCCTATACGAAGCCATGCGCCGTGAGTCGCCGGATTTCTTCATCCACTCCGGTGACCAGATCTATGCCGATGGCCCGATCGAAGCCGAAGTGAAGCTGCCCGACGGTTCACTGTGGACCAACCTTGTCACCGAAGCCAAGTCGCATGTCGCGCAAACGCTCGACGACTACCGCGGCGCCTTCGCCTACAACCAGCTCGACAAGAACAAGCGCGCGTTTTCCGCCGAGGTGCCGTTCCTGGTGCAGTGGGACGACCACGAAGTGCGCAACAACTGGTACCCCGGCCAGCAGATCGGCCCGGAAGAAAAGCGCTATCAGGAGCGCAGCGCATCGGTGCTGGCCGCGCGCGCAAAGCAGGCGATGTTCGAGTACAACCCGTTCCGCTTCAACCCGGTTGACCCGGAGCAGATCTATCGCGCATTCCAGTACGGCCCGCTGCTCGACGTGTTCATGCTGGACGAGCGCAGCTACCGCGGCCGCAACTCGCCCAACCGCCAGACCACGCTGGATGCCGATTCCGCCTTCCTCGGCCCGGCGCAGACGGCGTGGCTCAAGCAATCGCTCAAGCAATCCAAGGCGACGTGGAAGGTGATTGCCAGCGACATGCCGATCTCGCTGGTGGTGCCCGATCTGAACCCCGACGTGCCCAAGGGTACCTACGAAGCGTGGGCGAATGCGGATGACGGCGCGCCGTCCGGCCGTGAGCTGGAACTGGCCGAGATCCTGCGCTTTATCAAGCAAGAGAACATCCAAAACGTGGTGTGGGTGACGGCCGACGTGCACTACGCGCAGGCTACGTACTACCACCCATCGCGCGCCAAGTTCACGGAGTTCAAGCCGTTCTGGGAATTCGTCGGTGGGCCGATCAACGCGGGCACGTTCGGGCCGAACGAAGTGGATCAGACGTTCGGGCCGGACCTGCGCTATGTCAGCATCCCGAAGGACAATCCGCAGAACCAGTCGCCAGCTGCGCTGCAGCAGTACTACGGTCGCGCCAAGATTGATCCGGCCACGCGCACGATGCACGTGTCGCTGCACGACCTCGATGGCAAATCGCTCTGGGAAGTGAAGCTCGACCCGGAGGCGTAGCCGGCGCCACTCACAGCGCAGCGGAGCCGGATGCGATAGGATCAGCAAGCCCCCGCACCTGATCCGTTCCGCTGTGTCCGATATGTCTGATCGCCACGTCCCCCGCAAGGGACGCGGCGCCACCTCCAATCTGCAAGGCCGCTTTGAACGCGACGAACGTACGCGCGTCGATGACGGCTGGCAGCCACTCGTCGGGCAATTCGATTCGGAAGACACCCCGCCGCGCATCGAGACCTCTGTCTCGATCGAGCGAGCGCGCTCGATCCTGAGCCACAACCAATCGCCGGACATTCCGTTTGGGGTGTCGCTCAATCCGTATCGCGGCTGCGAACACGGGTGTGTGTACTGCTTTGCACGGCCAACGCATGCGTATCTGGAGCTGTCACCGGGGCTGGATTTCGAGACCAAGCTGTTCGCCAAGACCAATGCCGCCGAGGTGCTGCGCGAAACGCTCGCCAAGCCCGGCTACCGTTGCGAGGCGATTGCGCTCGGCGTGAACACCGACGCCTATCAGCCCATCGAGCGCGAGCTGCGCATCACGCGTGATGTGCTGCAGGTGCTGCACGATTGCGATCATCCGGTCGGGCTCATCACCAAGTCGACGTTAATCGAACGCGATATCGATCTACTGGCGCAGATGGCAACAAAGAATCTCGTTGTTGCCGCCGTGACCATCACGACACTGGATTCGGATCTCGCGCGCAAGCTTGAGCCGCGGGCAGCCACGCCATCGCGCCGCCTGCGTACGATCCGCACGTTGGCTGAGGCTGGCATTCCGGTGGGGGTGAGTGTGGCGCCAATGATCCCCTTCGTCACCGACGACCATATGGAGCAGATCCTGGAAGCCGCGCGCGAGGCAGGCGCCACGTACGCGAGCTACATCGTGCTACGCCTGCCGAATGAGTTGAACGCCGTGTTCCAGGATTGGCTGATGGCGCATTTTCCCGACCGCGCGCAACGCGTGATGAACCGTATCCGTGACCTGCACGGCGGTCAGGATTACAAGGCCGATTTCGCCACGCGCATGCGCGGCACTGGTATCTGGGCCGATTTACTGCGGCAGCGCTTCTACAAGACGGCTGACAAGCTCGGCTTCAACTACCACCGCTACAACGAGCTGGTGCTCGACACCTCGCAGTTCAAACCGCCCGCGCGTGCCGTCAAACCAAGAAAACCCGTCGACGAGCGTCAGGGCAGTCTGTTCTGAGCGAACACAGGATTACTGCGACAACTCCTTCGCTGCCTGTACCTGCGTTTCGAAGTAGGTTTGGAACGTGATGGCGAGGCCGGCCATCAGTAGGCCCGTGCCGATCATCAGTGTGAGGATGGTCAGCAGCACGACTGGCCAGCCCGAGCGTGTGGGCGTGCCGTCAGCGTTGAACTGCGCATCCCATTTGTCGTCCGGGCGCAGGCCATACACCAGCGCCGACAGAAAGCCTGCCAGCACCGAAGCCCCGCCGATGATTGCGCAGACCCAGCCTGGCACGCTGGCGCGCTGGGTCGAGAGCAGCAGTGCTACGCCAACCGCACCGAGCGCCATGGCAAAGACTTGCGACCACGCCCAGAAATCACGCCCGCCTTTGAGATAGAAACGATGCGCGCCCACGCTTCCGAACAGGAAGGCGAGCAGCACGGTCAGCAGCTTGGATTTTTTCTGGAGAGCGGTCGTAGGCATGGCAGGCGGAGAACACACGGCAGGACAACACAGCGCCGCGCATTCTACGCCCAACATGAACCGCGGCGCAGCTTAGGGGCAGCACCGGGGGCGCGTCTCAAAGACACATCAGCAATCGGGGGAGGTGGCCTTCAGTTCGGCCGGACGCGCACAGCGCTGCGATGGGGCTGCGGCGGGGAGGGTAGGGGCGCTAAATCGGGACCAGACGCAGCGATGGCACACTCAGTGAGGCCGTCAGGTCTTGCAGCAATTGGGGCGCCTGTTGGCGCAGGCTGACTTCGCCGTAGAGTAAGTGGGCAAGCATCAGCATGAAGGCCGAGGTCCATATCAGACCCAGCAGAAGCCGCACATGGCGGTGGAGTTGGGACAGCATTGAAGCACCTGTTGTCGTTGTGATTGGTGTGATGGAAGAGGCACGCCAAACGTGTGCCGTCTACCATTCAATACGACTGAGGTGCTCCGGGCAAGTTCCGCAATGTGAAATTCGGGCGGATAAGTGCGACGTTCAGCCCCGACGCGAGCCGCGCCAGTCGCCGCCCCGATCGCCATTGCCGCGTTCCTGGTGCATGCGCTCGCGTTCCTGTTGCTGCTGCCAGTCACCACGGCCGCCGCCTTCGCGGGGCTGTACGCGGCCGTTGAGACGGTCATCGGCACGCGCGCGTGCTTCCATGCGCTCCATCTGTGCGCGGATGCGGGCTTGGTCAGCTCGCGCATCGACAAAGAACATCTGCGCTACCAACGGGCGCGCTTGCGGCGCAGCATTGGCGGGTTGCGCCCATGTCGGCATGGCGGTTTCTGCGAAGGCAACGGCGGCCTGACGCGCCGATGCGTTGGCTGCCAGGGCGCCCGCAGAGGCGACGATCAGAACACCTGTCGCCAAGGGGCGAAGCAATGCGCGGATCGGCATGGCTATCTCCTGTCTGACGAGGGTTCGAAATCGTCACGTACCACTGCTGTTCCAGCTTGAGCGAGAGAGCGGCAGCACGTGTTCATGCCTGTCAATGTAAGGCTTCACTCAGGTCGCATCCACTGTCCAAAGGTTTCGTGTGTAACGAGATGTTTCCCGCACGCTTTGCCCAGGCGGTGGGCGACGCTTGCGTCATTTCCCGATGTAGCGGATGCGGTACACGGCGCCAGCGTAGTCGTCCGCCACGAGCAGGCTGCCATCTGGCGCGACGAGCACATCGGCGGGGCGTCCCCATACGCGCTCGCCTGGTTGCAACCAGCCTTGCGCGAAGGGCTCTTGCCGGACGACTTTGCCCGTTTCATCCAGCACCACACGCATCACGCGATAGCCGACCTTGGACGAGCGGTTCCACGAGCCATGCTCCGCAATGAAGATGTTGTTGCGATACTCGGCCGGGAAGTGACTGCCGGTGTAGAAACGCATGCCGAGCGCTGCCACGTGCGCGCCCAGCTTGGCGACCGGTGGCACGTAGTTGCTACAGGGGTGGCCCGCGCCGAATTCCGGGTCTGGAACATCGCCAGCATGGCAGAACGGATAGCCGAAATGCGGGTTGGGCGCGGTGATGCGGTTGAGCTCGTCGTCGGGCACGTCGTCGCCCATCATGTCGCGGCCGTTGTCGGTGAACCACAGCTCGTGCGTCTTCGGATGCCAGTCAAAGCCGACCGTGTTGCGGATGCCGCGCGCGACCAGTTCCAGACCGCTGCCATCCGCGTTCATGCGCATCAGGTTTGCATACCGGTTTTCATCGGGGCGGCAGATATTGCAAGGGGCGCCCACTGGCACATACAGCTTGCCATCGGGGCCAAAGGCGATGAATTTCCAGCCGTGATGCGTTTCGGTGGGCAGCTTGTCGTTGACGACCACCGGCTCGGGCGGGTTGTCGAGGCGCTTGTCGATGCCATCGAGCCGCACGATGCGCGACACTGCTGATACATACAGGCTACCGTCGCGCCAAGCCACCCCTACAGGCAACTGCAGGCCGGAAGCCACCACATGCACTGGTGCCCCCGGCGTTTGCAGCGACATCGCGTAGACTTTGCCCGCGCGGCTGCCTACATACAGCGTGCCCGCCGGGGAGATCGCCATCTCGCGTGCCGAGGGCATCTCATCGGTCAGTACTTCAACCTGGAAGCCCGGAGGCACGTGCAGCGTGTCGATTGGCAGCTTGGCCATCGCCGGCAGCGCCGCACCAAGCCAAGCAGTGAGCACAATGGCGGCCCGCACGTGCTGCCTGCGCCACGCAGGCAGCCAACCGCTCAGTCGCGCCCAGCCTAAGTGTTTGTTTGGTCTGGAAAATTGCGCTATACTTGCGTGTTTCTCTGTACGCATACACAGTTTTTCAAGGAATAGATCCATGGTCGTGATCCGTCTGGCCCGCGGTGGCTCCAAGAAGCGCCCGTTCTTCAACATCGTTGCGACCGACTCGCGTAACCGCCGTGATGGCCGTTTCATCGAGCGCGTCGGTTTCTACAACCCGCTCGCCAAGGACGGCGAAGAAGGTCTGCGCCTGGTGCAAGACCGTCTGGCCTACTGGCAAGGTGTTGGCGCTCAGCTGTCGCCGACGGTTGCCCGTCTGGTGAAGCAAGGCGCTGCCAAGGCTGCTGCCTAAGTTTTAGCATGCGTCGATCGACGGTGCCGTCTGAGCACATTCTGCTGTGACGCGCCCTGCATCGACACGCCCCGGCCCTGTGGCCGTTGCAACGCAGGCGACCTCGCAAAAGGTGGCTGAGCGCTTGCAAGCCATGCGTCCGGGTGCGGGTGCCAACCCAGCGCTGCCTGACGATCTCATCGAGGTCGGCTATGTGGGTGGTGCCTATGGAATTCGCGGCTGGATCAAGGTTCAGCCGCACGGCGAAGCCGACGCGTTGCTCAATGCGCGCGCCTGGTGGCTCAAACCGGCAGCAGGTGCGGTCGCCGCGTCGACTGACTGGCGGGTATTTCCCGTTGGTACGTCGCGTGAGCATAGCGGTACGGTCGTAGCAGGTTCGCCTGCCGTGCCGGATCGCAATGTCGCTGAGGCACTGCGTGGCTGTGCCGTGTGGGTCAGCCGTGCCGATTTTCCTGCGCCGGACGATGGCGAGTTTTATTGGGTCGATCTGATCGGCGCGACCGTCGTCAATGAACAGCAAGAAGCGCTCGGCACGGTGACAGGGCTGATCGACAATGGTGCGCACCAGATTTTGCGCATTGTGGGCGTTGGCGATGTCGAGCGGCTCGTACCGTTTGTCGAGGTTTACGTGAAGTCGGTGGATGTGGCTGGTCAGCGCATCGTCGTCGACTGGGGTCTGGATTACTGAACATGCGGCCGGAGAATTCGGCGATGCAGTTCGACGTCATCTCGCTGTTTCCGGACATGTTCCGGGCGCTGACGGACTGGGGTATTACCAGCCGCGCAGCCAAGCAGCAGGTGTACACGTTGCGCACCTGGAACCCACGCGACTTCACGACGGACAACTACCGTACCGTGGACGACCGGCCATACGGCGGTGGCCCGGGCATGGTGATGTTGGCCAAGCCGATGGAAGCGGCTCTGGATGCGATTCGCCAGGCGCAAGCACCGGCAGCATCGCATGTGGTGCTGCTCTCGCCGCAAGGCAAGCCGCTCACGCACAAGCGGGTGATGGAGCTGGCGCAGTTGCCGGCGCTCACACTGCTGTGCGGGCGCTACGAGGCGATTGACCAACGTTTGGTCGACCGCCGCGTGGATGAGGAAATCAGCCTCGGCGATTTCGTCCTCTCCGGAGGTGAGCTCGCGGCCATGGCCATCATCGATGCCGTGGTGCGGCAGTTGCCCGGCGTGCTGGGCGATGCGCAGTCGGCGGTTCAGGACAGCTTCGTCAACGGTTTGCTGGATTGCGCGCATTACACGCGGCCGGAAGAGTATGAAGGTGTGCGTGTGCCCGATGTGCTGCTGGGCGGCCACCACGCCGAGATTGAAAAATGGCGCCGCCAGCAGGCGCTGTTGAATACGATGCGCAAGCGCCCCGATCTGATCGAGGCGGCGCGCAAACAGGGTTTGTTGTCCCGCAGCGATGAGGCTTTCCTCGCTGCCGCGGCGACGACGGCAAAGGGGTCGGATGCTTCCACACCGGGAGCCTCGACCAAGTGATGTTCCCATCCTCTACCGGGGCCACGGTCTATTGACCAGGCAAAACGCCGGCATGATGGTCAAGGAGAAAAAGATGAATCTCATCGAGCAAATCGAGCAGGAAGAAATCAAGCGCCTGACGGCCAACAAGACGATCCCCCCGTTCGCCCCTGGCGACACCGTGATCGTCAACGTGAACGTCGTTGAAGGCAACCGCAAGCGTGTGCAGGCGTATGAAGGTGTCGTGATTGCCAAGCGCAATCGTGGCCTGAACTCGTCGTTCATCGTTCGCAAGATCTCTTCGGGCGAAGGCGTGGAGCGTACGTTCCAGCTGTACTCGCCGCTGCTGGCCAGCATCGAAGTGAAGCGTCGCGGTGATGTGCGCCGTGCGAAGCTGTACTACCTGCGCCAACGCTCGGGCAAGTCGGCACGCATCAAGGAGAAGCTGACCTTCAAGCGCAAGGAAGCCGCTGCGGAGTAATCTGCGCGCGTTGCGAAAAGGCACCTTCGGGTGCCTTTTTTCTCTTTTGGGGCGGAAGATTGTCCCACCCCGCGTTTCCCGTCTACGACAGATCCGTTTCCCATCCAATGCGCCGTCCTGTATTCGATCCAGAGCAGTTGCCGGTGGTGCCGATTGAGGCATCTTTGCCAGCGCTCGGGGCTGCGCGGTTGACGGCCGGATTTGTGCGTGAACGATTGCGCACGCAACCGGAGTGGCAACCGGAGCAGACCGACGAATCCCGGTTGATCGATGCGTCGATCAAGCTGCGGGAGGCAGCCGTGCTGGTGCCGCTGGTGCAGCGTGACGCTGGCCTGATGGTGCTGCTGACGCAGCGCAATGCGTCGCTCAGTCAACATGCCGGGCAGGTTAGTTTTCCCGGTGGGGGGCGTGAAGCCTTTGATCGAGACATGGTCGACACGGCGCTACGCGAAACGATGGAAGAGGTCGGCATCAGTGCGGACCACATCGACGTGGTCGGCCGCCTGCCGGACTACATCACCGGTACGGGCTTTCACGTGAGCCCCATTGTTGGGCTGCTGACGCCGGATTTCACGCTACAGCCGGACCCCAGCGAAGTGGCCGAGGTGTTCGAGGTGCCGCTCGCTTTTCTGATGGACCCGGCTAACCATCAAGTGCGTGAGCTGCGTTGGGAAGATCGTGTGCGCCGTTTCTATGCGATGCCTTATCGCGCATCCGGGCAGCCAGATGGCGGCTACCACTTCATTTGGGGCGCGACAGCGGGCATGCTGCGCAACCTGTATCACTTGCTGGCAGCGTAGCGTACGCGTCACTGTGCGCTGTTGCGCGCACGCCGTGTGCTATCGTCTTGCACATCGCATTCATGGCGTGATGAACGCCTTCGCAACGCCTCTCCAATGACTTTTTTCTCCGTACTCTGCGCGCTGATCCTCGAGCAGTTCCGTGCGCTCAGCCGGGACAACCCGATCTACGATGTCGTGCGTGCCCTGGCCGCGCGGGCGGAAGAATGGTTCGATACCGGGCAGCGCCGCGATGCCGTGCTGGCTTGGTGCGTGGTCACGCTGCCGGCTGTGGTGGTCGTGGCGCTCGTGCACTACCTGCTGTCGTCAATCAGCATCGGACTGGCCTTCCTGTGGAACGTGGTGATGGTCTACCTGACCCTGGGTTTCCGTCAGTTCAGCCATTACTTCACGGATATTCATGAGGCGTTGCGTGGCGATGACGTTGTCACTGCGCGACTGCTACTCAATGAGTGGTCGGGTCTGGACACGACCGACATGCCTGTGAACGAGATCGTTCGTCATACCCTCGAGAACGCGATCGTTGCGGCGCATCGTCACGTGTTCGGCGTGTTCTTCTGGTTCCTCGTACCGATTGGGCCCGCAGGTGTGGTGCTCTACCGCGGTGCCGAATATCTGGCCCGCCACTGGAGCGAGCCGTCGATAGAGCGCAGCCCGGCGCTGGGCTTGTTCGCACGCCAAGCGTTCTTCATCATCGACTACATTCCCGCGCGTTTGACGGCTATCGGCTTCGCCATCGTTGGCGATTTCGAAGATGCGGTGTACGCCTGGCGCAACCGTGCTGCCAAGTGGAATGACGAGGTCAACGGCATCCTGCTGGCGGCTGGTGGCGGTGCACTGGGTGTCCGCTTGGGCACGCCGATCGCGCAACGCGATTCGGCGGAGAGCATCGCCGATGAGGACGGCGCCTATCCGGTCGAGGTGGGGCAGGAGCCCACCGTGCGTACGCTGCAATCGGCCGTGGGGCTGGTGTGGCGCGCGGTGGTGCTGTGGATGCTGCTGCTGGCGATGCTGTCGATCGCCGTGTGGCTGGGCTGATCCCGCCAACGCTGTTGCACGCAGCCGTCAGGCGGGGCCTTCACGATCTTTGCCGCAGCGCCAGCACTGAGCGAACTGCGGCTCGTGCATCTCCCCACAATGTACGCAGCGCCAAGCCGGGCCCGTCGGTGGATGGCGGGCCTGATCGAGCAGCGCCTGCGCCTGAGCTTCCTGTTCCGGGTTCACCAGCCAGACTTGCGCCGCGCAATCCTGCGGCGGAACGTCGCCTGCAACGCTGCTCAGGTAGATGTTGCGCAGCTCGGTACGAATGCCCGCAGCGGACAGCACGTTCTGCCAGTGCGCCGCCATGCCGAGCGATGGACTGCTGATTAACAGCTTCATCCCAGCCTCCCCGACAAATCCGCTCACAATCCTACTGCGCAGCCCGATCTTGTCTCTGCGATGCTCGCCGCACTCCTGTACGGCCGTGCATCTCGAACCAATCTCGGCCCGCTCGCTACGGATCGTGAACAGGTTCTAACGTTGATGCGGCCTTTACCAGGGCTTCTGTTGCTCTGATTCGTGCAGCAGTTGCGCGTAGAGCTGGTGCCGGCGCGGATCGATCTTGCCCTCGGCCATCGCACCCAGAATGCCACAGCCGGGCTCCTGCAGGTGCCGGCAGTTATAAAAGCGGCACTCGGTCAGGCGCGGGCGGAATTCGGGAAAGGCGCGTTCCAGCATGCCTTCGCTCAGGTGGTGCAGGCCGAATTCCTGGAAGCCTGGCGAGTCGATCAGCACGCCGCCCTGGCCCCAGTCTGCGGGCAGGTGATAGAGCCGCGTGAACGTGGTCGTGTGCTTGCCGGAATCGAGCTTTTCTGAGATCTCGCGCGTCTGTGCATCCACGCCCGGAATCAGCAGATTCAACAACGAAGACTTGCCCATGCCCGACTGCCCGATCAGGATCGAGGCACGCCCAGCTACGTGCGGTTCCAGCGCGGCATGCGCGGCTTCCGGTGCGCCATGCACCGTCAGCTCGACGATCGTGTAGCCGAGTTCTCGATACAGCGCCAAGCGTGAGCGTGCTGTCTCCAGCCGCGCGGTCAAGTCGATCTTGTTGAGCAGGATCAGCGGCGTGATGCCAAGCGATTCGGCAGCGACCAGCGCGCGGCCGAGCAGGTCTTCAGAAAAGCTTGGCTCGGTGCCGAGCATGATGATGACCTGATCGAGGTTGGCTGCCAGCACCTTGGACTTGAACTGGTCGGAACGGTGGAGCAGGTTGCGGCGCTCGTCCACGCGCACGACCACACCCTGGTCGACGGCGGTGGCCTCGTAGACGACGTGATCGCCAACGGCACATTCGCTGCGCTTGCCGCGTGGGAAACACTGCAGGTAGCCGCCACTTTCGCGTTCAACGAGGTAGTGGCGACCATGTGCTGCGATGACGAGGCCGCGCTCTCCTGCGGCCTGTGGCTTTTTACCGGTACGGCCCGGTTGACTGCGCAGGTTGGTGCCCATCAGGCGCTGGCCTGCACAAGGCGTGCGACGCGCTGCGAGGCGGTCGGGTGAGAGTAGTAGAACGCGGAGTAGACCGGATCTGGCGTGAGCGTCGAGGCGTTGTCCTGGAACAGTTTCACCAGCGCTGAGACCAGCTGTTTCGCATCCGCGTGTTGTGCGGCGAAGGCATCGGCTTCGTACTCATCCTTGCGCGAAGACAGGCTGCCGACGGGCGAAACGAAGAACGTGAACACCGGCAGCGCAAGGAAGAACAACATCAGCGCCAGCGCGTGGTTGTCGGAGAACACGTTAGGCGCCACGCCCAGGCCCAGGTAGAACCACGTGCGCGTCATCAGCCAGCCGAGCAGCGCCAGCGCACCCAGGCTCAGCACGAACGTCACCGCGATGCGCTTGGTGATGTGGTGGCGCTTGAAGTGACCAAGCTCATGCGCGAGCACGGCTTCCATCTCGGGCGGGTTCAGGCGCGCGAGCAGGGTATCGAAGAAGACGATGCGCTTGGTGGCACCGAAGCCGCTGAAATAGGCGTTGCCGTGCGCGCTGCGGCGGCTGCCGTCCATGACGAACAGGCCCTTGCTGGCGAAGCCGCAGCGCTTGAGCAGGCCTTCGATGCGGGCGCGCATCTCCTCGTCCTGCAGCGGCGTGAACTTGTTGTAGAGCGGGGCGATGACGTTCGGGTAAATGGCTTGCACGAACAGCATGAAAGCCATCCACACGATCCACGTGTACAGCCACCAGTACGTGCCCATCTTGTCCATCAGCCACAGCACGGCCAGCAGCAGAGGCAGCCCCAGCACGGTGCCGATGGCCAGGCCCTTGAGATTGTCAGCGAGCCAGAGCTTCCATGTCATGCGGTTGAAGCCGAAGCGTTCTTCGACCACAAACTGCGCGTACAGCGAGAACGGCAGTTCGATCACGCTGCTGATGACGATGACCGACGCAATCAGCGCCACGCCGTATGCGTAGCCGGGCCCGAACACGCCCAGCCATGCCTGGTTGATCCAGTTCAACCCGCCGAGCAGTGTCAGCACAATCAGCAGGGCAGCCTGCACTGGCACTTCCAGCATCGCCAGACGGGTGCGGGCGATGGTGTAGTCGGCGGCCTTGTGGTGCATGTCCAGCGTGATCGACTCGGCAAATTGCGCGGGCACGGCGTCGCGGTGGCGTGCTACGTGACGGATTTGCCGCGTGGCCAGCCACAGGCGTGTGGCGGACATCAAGACAAGGGCGACCAGGAAGACGACGGTAAAGGCGGGCATGTGGGGAAACAGGGGAAACACCTATCAGATATGCGAAAATTATAGCCTTCAGTCATTTTCTCAAGGCATTCGCGTGAGCACCCCAGTTTCCCAGTCCGCCGCATCCCCCTCGACCCCCAACCGCGTTGCCGCCAAGAGCGACAACAACCTGGTCTGGCTCGACATGGAGATGACCGGCCTGAGCCCCGAGAACGATCGCATCATCGAAGTGGCTGTGGTGGTGACGGATTCGGAACTGAACGTGCTGGCCGAAGGCCCGGTGCTGGTGATCCACCAGTCCGACGAACTGCTCGACGGCATGGACGCCTGGAACAAGGGCACGCACGGCCGCTCGGGCCTGATCGACAAGGTCAAGGCGTCGACCACCACGGAAGCGGAAGCGGAAGCGGAACTGCTGGCCTTCCTCAAAAAATGGGTGCCAAAGAGCAAGTCGCCGATGTGCGGCAACTCCATCTGCCAGGACCGCCGCTTCATGGCGCGCTACATGCCCAAGCTGGAGGAGTACTTCCACTATCGCAACCTGGACGTCTCCACGCTCAAAGAACTGTGCAAGCGCTGGCAGCCGGCCATCGCCAAGGGCTTTACCAAGCACCAGCGTCACACAGCATTTGCAGACATCATCGAGTCGATCGAAGAACTGCGTTACTACCGCGAGCACTTCATCCGCGACGTGCCGCAGACGCCGGACGCTGAAGCGCTGGCGTCGTCGGTCGCTCCTTAAGCCTGCAACGGCTTTGCGCGGACGGCGTGCTTGGGCCGCCAGGCCTTAACCACGCTGTCGTGCGTTTCGACGTACGGGCCGCCGATCAGATCAAGACAGTAGGGCACGGCGGCAAAGATGCCGGGCACCGTGGCGCGGCCTTCCACATCCTTCAGGCCTTCCAGCGTTTCCTTGATGGCGCGGGGCTGGCCGGGCAGGTTGATGATCAGTGCCGAATGGGTATTTGGTGACGGCGTTTCGCGGATCACCGCCACCTGACGCGACAGAATCGCCGTCGGCACGAAATTCAGGCTGATCTGGCGCATCTGCTCGCCGAAGCCGGGCATTTCCTTGGTGGCGACGGCCAGTGTGGCCTCAGGCGTCACATCACGGCGCGTCGGGCCGGTGCCGCCGGTGGTGAGCACCAGATCGCAGCCGGCGTGGTCCACCAGGTCGATCAACGTTTCAGCAATCGTCGCCTGATCGTCCGGAATCAGGCGCTCCACTGCTTGCCACGGCGACGACAGGGCGCTGCCCAACCAATCGCGCAGCGCCGGGATCCCTTCATCCTGATACGTGCCGGACGAGGCGCGGTCCGAAATCGACACCAAGCCGACGAGCAGTTCGTCGGGGTGGCGGCGGGCCAGCGGGGAGGCGGGGGCAGAGGCGGTCATGCTTCGTCGTCTTCGGCTTCGGGTTGATCGGCGTCGTCGTCACGGTCATTGCCATCCAGGGCCTGCTTGACCATCTGGAAGATCTCGCGCGAGGACTTGGGCGGCTTGGCCAGTTGCGCTTCCTTGCGCGCGTTGCGCACCAGCGTGCGCAGGGCCTGGACGTCGGTGTCGGGGTGCGCGGCAATGAACTCGGTGACGGCGTCGTCACTTGCGATCAGACGGTCACGCCAACGCTCAATGGCGTGCAGGCGGGCGGTTTCCGCCTTGGACGCACCAACGAACGAAGCCAGCACGCGGCGAATGGCCTCGACCTCTTCATCGGTCAGGGCACGCATCAGCTTGCCGATGTACTGCATCTGGCGGCGCTTGCCCTCGTGGGCAGTAGTGCGCTTGGCCTCGCGCAGGGCGTCGACCAGCTTCTCGGGCAGCGGCACCTTGGCGAGTTTTTCCTTGGGCAGCGCTTCCAGCGCGGTGCCCAGATCTTGCAAGGCGTTCACCTCGCGCTTGCGCTGCGATTTGCTCTTGGGCGTATCCGGATCGTCCTCTTCACCGATGTCGGTGCGCACGACAGGTTGCAGATACGTGGGGTTGTGTCGGGATGCTCGGCTCATGGCGCGCATTGTATCTTGCTATGATGGGCGCTTCCGCCGCTTGTGCCAAAATCGCGGCCCGTTTTTCCCCCTTGATTGCCTATGTCTCAAACGCTCGATTCCAAGACTGACTCTGTGTTTGCCTACCGCCGCGAACAGCTCGAAGAGATGGCCCGCGATGTGCTGCGCGTCGCGCGCGAACTCGGTGCCACCGATGCCGCGACGGAAATCTCCGAAGGCCAGGGCCTGTCGGTCACGGTGCGCAAGGGCGAGATCGAGACCATCGAGCAGAACCGCGACAAGATCGTCGGCGTGACAGTCATGCTCGGCAAGAAGCGCGGCAATGCCAGCAC
>NZ_JAELUI010000574.1 GCF_016429285.1 Ralstonia sp. ASV6 | reverse complement strand
CCCCCCCCCCCCCCCCCCCCCCCCCCCCCCCCCCCCCCCCCCCCCCCCCCCCCCCCCCCCCCCCCCCCCCCCCCCCCCCCCCCCCCCCCCCCCCCCCCCCCCCCCCCCCCCTTTTTAATCACCCGGCCACCACCGAGATCTACACTCCACGGCCTTCGTCGGCAGCGTCAGATGTGTATAAGAGACAGGTCGAAGAGCGCGTCGGCGCGCAAGGTGCGTGCGGCGTATGACCTGCTGAAGGCGGAGGTGCCCGAGCTGCAAGTGGAAGGCGAGATCCAGGGCGACGCTGCGTTGTCGGAAGACATCCGCCACCAC
>NZ_JAELUI010000573.1 GCF_016429285.1 Ralstonia sp. ASV6 | reverse complement strand
GATCTGAGCCAGCGTCTGCATGGCTTCCACCTGGCTCATCTGCGCAAACTGCGTGACGAACTGGCTGGCTTCCATCGGGGCGAGCGGATCCTGATTCTGGATCTGCGCGATCAGCAGTGTGGTGAACCTGTCTCTTATACACATCTGACGCTGCCGACGAAGGCCGTGGAGTGTAGATCTCGGTGGTGGCCGGAGCATTAAAAAGGGGGGGGGGGGGGGGGGGGGGGGGGGGGGGGGGGGGGGGGGGGGGGGGGGGGGGGGGGGGGGGGGGGGGGGGGGGGGGGGGGGGGGGGGGGGGGGGGGGGGGGGGGGGGG
>NZ_JAELUI010000572.1 GCF_016429285.1 Ralstonia sp. ASV6 | reverse complement strand
CCCCCCCCCCCCCCCCCCCCCCCCCCCCCCCCCCCCCCCCCCCCCCCCCCCCCCCCCCCCCCCCCCCCCCCCCCCCCCCCCCCCCCCCCCCCCCCCCCCCCCCCCCCCCCCTTTTTAATGACACGCCCACCACCGAGATCTACACTCCACGGCCTTCGTCGGCAGCGTCAGATGTGTATAAGAGACAGGTCCTACCCGCTCGGGCAAGTGACGAAGGTGCAATGCACGGTCGCGGGGCGGGGCTTGATTTTTACTGAGCTGACCTTCTCGGATGGGCGCTCATTGGAAGAGGCCGGCTTTCACCCACGTCTGATG
>NZ_JAELUI010000571.1 GCF_016429285.1 Ralstonia sp. ASV6 | reverse complement strand
CCCCCCCCCCCCCCCCCCCCCCCCCCCCCCCCCCCCCCCCCCCCCCCCCCCCCCCCCCCCCCCCCCCCCCCCCCCCCCCCCCCCCCCCCCCCCCCCCCCCCCCCCCCCCCCCCCCCTTTTCCAGCAGCAGACGGCATACGAGATCAGGCGCCATGTCTCGTGGGCTCGGAGATGTGTATAAGAGACAGGGCTTCCACCGCAAAGCGGATGAAGGATTGGCGCAACTCGCTGTTTTGGCTCATCTTTTTTCTCTGGTCTGCAAAAAAGTCCCGCCATGTTACGCATCATTTCCGCCAACCTCAACGGCGTTCGCTC
>NZ_JAELUI010000570.1 GCF_016429285.1 Ralstonia sp. ASV6 | reverse complement strand
CCCCCCCCCCCCCCCCCCCCCCCCCCCCCCCCCCCCCCCCCCCCCCCCCCCCCCCCCCCCCCCCCCCCCCCCCCCCCCCCCCCCCCCCCCCCCCCCCCCCCCCCCCCCCCCTTTTTAATGACACGGCCACCACCGAGATCTACACTCCACGGCCTTCGTCGGCAGCGTCAGATGTGTATAAGAGACAGGGCTGAGGAGTACTCCAACTCGCCCGAGGCCTGAGCGTGAATGGTAAAGAGCGGCTGCCCCGCCTGAACCTGATCGTGCAGCCTTGCGTGCATTTCTACGCCGGCCACTTGGCGCACCGGCGCCCCG
>NZ_JAELUI010000569.1 GCF_016429285.1 Ralstonia sp. ASV6 | reverse complement strand
CCCCCCCCCCCCCCCCCCCCCCCCCCCCCCCCCCCCCCCCCCCCCCCCCCCCCCCCCCCCCCCCCCCCCCCCCCCCCCCCCCCCCCCCCCCCCCCCCCCCCCCCCCCCCCCTTTTTACTGATCCGGCCACCACCGAGATCTACACTCCACGGCCTTCGTCGGCAGCGTCAGATGTGTATAAGAGACAGGATCCACGCCGTGCTGGGCGAAAACGGGGCCGGCAAATCGACGCTGATGAAGATCATCTTCGGCGCCGTGCAGCCCGACGCCGGCGAGATGCTGCTCGACGGCCAGCCCGTCACCATCGCCAACCCG
>NZ_JAELUI010000568.1 GCF_016429285.1 Ralstonia sp. ASV6 | reverse complement strand
CCCCCCCCCCCCCCCCCCCCCCCCCCCCCCCCCCCCCCCCCCCCCCCCCCCCCCCCCCCCCCCCCCCCCCCCCCCCCCCCCCCCCCCCCCCCCCCCCCCCCCCCCCCCCCCCCCCCTTTTCAAGCCGCAGACGGCATACGAGATCAGGCGCCATGTCTCGTGGGCTCGGAGATGTGTATAAGAGACAGGTACATGACATTTCTAGCACACGGATGGCATGCGCCTATCGGCCGAAAGACTAGTGCCTGAACGTCCGCTTGGATAGGCAGTGATTGCGACTTAGCGCCACGTCCCGTGACGAAGAGATGGATCG
>NZ_JAELUI010000567.1 GCF_016429285.1 Ralstonia sp. ASV6 | reverse complement strand
CCCCCCCCCCCCCCCCCCCCCCCCCCCCCCCCCCCCCCCCCCCCCCCCCCCCCCCCCCCCCCCCCCCCCCCCCCCCCCCCCCCCCCCCCCCCCCCCCCCCCCCCCCCCCCCTTTTTAATCACCCGCCCACCACCGAGATCTACACTCCACGGCCTTCGTCGGCAGCGTCAGATGTGTATAAGAGACAGCTGTGGGAGTCCCAGTCAGGATGACTTCGTTGCCTGCGTTCGCTGCCGTCAGCGCAGGGCTACCGCCTGCGTTAAACGAGACAAATCCTGAAAAACTTCCTAGCGCA
>NZ_JAELUI010000083.1 GCF_016429285.1 Ralstonia sp. ASV6 | reverse complement strand
GTTCCAGCTCGTTCCTAGTCGATGGTTGCGTGCAGGTGGGAATCGCGGGGGCATCGCGAAAGATATCGACGGTATGTTCAATGCGCTAGGGTGGCGGGAAAGGCGTGTCGATCTGATCACTCAGGGCATTCTGTTAGAAAAGAATGACAGGGAGGTTGGGCGATTGGAGCCACTGCGCCAAGAAGGTTACCTAGTCGATAACTTCAAAGGACGAGTGGCGCTCGATGTGGAGTGGAATGCCAAGGACGGAAACCTGGATCGCGATTTGTCTGCGTACCGTTCGTGGCACGAAGCTGGCGTAATATCGGCCGCAGTCCTTATCACGCAGGATAGAGTCCCGCTTAAAGGGCTTGCAGAGCGTCTGTGGGAAGACTATCAGCGAACGCTTCCCGAAGAACAAAGAAATCCAAAGCTCCCAATTGATCTCGGCACCTCAACAACCACGAATCTGGAAAAGGCGGTGTTGCGGGTTAAGCGTGGCGTTATGGGGACCTGTCCGCTACTGGTCGTCGCGGCCACTCCCGAGACGTGGAACCAACAGCCATATTTTCCCGATTAGAGGGTGTCCATCTCGTGGCTTTGAGAGTTTCGCCCTCTTGGTCGCATCGTAGTCTCGGCAGCCTGCAGCAGTGAGCGAATCCTCTGAATGGAATAGCCGGTCTCGTCAGAAAGTTGTCGAATACTTCGTCCTTGCTCATATAGGGTACGAAGCTTATCTCCGATCGCCTCGGCTCTAGCCTTGGTGACATGCTCATTGGGCACCAGTTGCGGCAGGATTTCACCACCCTCGTAGCCTTTGTGGACAACGCCACGGGGCACCACCTCATCTGCCGACTCATCGCCCCAAACTGTCCAACCGGGGCGAGCATGGCGTGCAAACATTTCAAGATAAGCGCCGGGTGAGCATGCCTCGATCAAGCGATATTGCTCATCCGGCTTCCGAGAGTGCTCGCGCTTGCGTGTCTCAATCATGTTCACTTGCGAGCGCCCAGGTGCCAGTGTTCTCATCGACCCCCTGACACCGAACAGCAGCAATTCGGTCACGTTTCGAAAGTAGAAGCCGACACCTCGCCCGTCAGGGCCCCCGTCCTTTCGTCGCTTCGCCCAGACCACGTTCGAGACATACCTAAATCCCCAAGCCTCCATCACTCTCAGCCCGTCAGGAAGCAGTGCGTTTGGCACCCACAGGTAGAGATGAGCGCTGGGGGCCAGAACGCCTTCCACATCAAGCGACATGATCGCGTCTAGCGACATCGTCGAGTAGCGATCCAGCCTCCTATGTTCGGGGGCGACCTTGCCGGTGCGATTCGAGAACCGCCATGGTGGGTCTGCTAGAACGGTGGAGAAGCCTCCCACAACTTGAGGTAATGGAGGAGGGGCGTTCTCTGGACGGAGTGGTTTAGTAGCCATGCGAATTAGGCTAGCAGGAAAAAAGATCTATTGAAAGATCTTTTTCTCGCTCTGCGAGAGGTGGCACGGTACAATCTCGCGCTACTTTAAGCATCGAACCGCACCACAAGAGTCCACGCATGGAAGAATTGAGAGACTGTATGGACCTACAACTTGGCGCCGCGCCGGACGCGCAGGCACGCGTCGAGGCTCTGGGTGCCAGCCCTCGCTCCTACCCCCAGGTGATCAAGTACATGGGGTCAAAAGCTACGTTGCTTCCGTTCATAGCTCAGGGTTTGTCTCAGGTTGGTTTGTCAGGTCGGCCGATCGTTGACCTGTTTGCCGGCGCGTGCGCCATATCCGGTGGCTTCGGCGGCTCCGCGAAAATAATCTCAAACGATATTCAAGAGTATTCGGCAACGATAGCAAGCTCTTATCTCCACAAGGTGGAAAGGGCTTGTAATGTCGATGTGATTTCTTTGGCGGAGACGTTTGTAAAAGAAAAGATAAAGTGCTTGCCAGATGGATTGGATCATTCTGAGGGCGCAACGCTGCGTGATTTCAATATAGTCGAAAGCAAAAACAAGGCCTTGCTAAACAAGGAATTCGACTTTCCGTATCACCTTTTTACTCGTGCATACTCCGGTACATGGTGGAGTGCCGAACAGTGTGTCTGGATCGATTCAATTCGGCAGGCGCTTGATTCGCTGCGCGAAGACGGTAGTTTTTCGGAAGCAGATTTTCGGCTTGGTTTGACATGTCTGATGCATGCGATGGCCTACACGAGTCAGGGAACGGGGCACTACGCGCAGTATCGAGATGCGAAAGACGAGTCTTCAATGAAAGACATTGCCAAGTATCGGCGACAGTCTGTTGCAGGCTACTTCAGGCGGAAATTTGCCTCGCTAGTAGCTTGGAATACTGAGAGTGTGGTCGACTTGCAGCACGAAACGACATCTCTTGATTACAAGGATTGTCTGGCAGGTCTCTCCTCTTCGGTAATTTACGCTGATCCGCCATACGCTTTTGTTCACTACAGTCGTTTTTATCACGCCATTGAGACGGTCGTGCGATACGACTACCCTGCGTTACAACTTAAGGGTGGCGAAGTGGTGAAAGGCAGGTATCGCTCGGACCGGCATCAGTCCCCCTTTTGCATAAGTACTCAAGTCCGGTCCGCATTCGTGGATTTGTTTGATGGTACGAAGTACTCGAATAGCGACTTGTTATTGAGCTACTCGAATACGGGGATGCTTGGAATTGATGAGCTAATCGACCTCGCTCATCAAGAGCTGGGCGGTCAATATCGTGTGTGGGTTAACACCTTCGATCATGACCACATGACCATGGGGCGTCGGGATGACAGGACCCGCCAAGTTGAAGAGTCGTTGATCGTCGCGAAGCGCCTTTAACTGGCGCTGGGAGCGGGTGGGGGCCGCGCGTAGTGCGGAGGGGTGCTCTAGCGTTGCGCGGAGCTGCTGGTGCAGTCAGGGAACGGAAGGCGATCTAGTGCTTTCTTCAGTGTGAGTAGCGACAAGTTGCCAGTGTAGATGACCCGGCCCGCGCTGCCCTTTGCTGAATGTCCCGTGATCTGGTCGGCCACCTCAACAGCCACATGATTCTCAGCGAGGGCCGTCCTCAGCCAATGGCGGAACTTATGCGCACCGTTGAGGCCGCCATTGGGTAGTCCAACCACTTCCCGGAACGCCCTGAACCATCGACCCGCAACATCGCTCGGTGTCGTGGTCCGTCCGTGCATCGACGGCATGATTGGGCCAGTGGTTTTCCGGGCGTTCTGTAGCCACGTCGCGAACCACTGGTCTTGCAATAGCTGGTCGGCCAGCGGAACGACTCGCTCTGACGGGGCAGTCTTCAAGGTGCCAGCTTCTGCTGTAATGCGGATTGCGGTGATGCCGTTCCTTACGACGAAGTCCTCACCACGTAGCTGGGCGATTTCTCCGATGCGGGCGCCTGTGTGGATCAGCAGGAGCAGGAGAGCGCGGCCATCCTGCGGCGCCACTTCGCGCCACGTGGGGTAGTCGTCGGGAATCGCGCAGGAGAATAGGCTGCTGGTGAACATCGCGGCGAGTTCCTCTGTTGTCCAGGGTTCTCGCTTCTGGCTTCCAGCCGTTTTCTCTATCGTCAGGTCGAAGGGATTTCGGTCAATGATGCCCTCACGGTCTGCCACGTTCATCAGCGCGGTGATATTTGATGCGTGGTTGTGTGCCGTCTTTTGGGCAAAGCCTCGACTCTTCGAGTCGCTCAGAAATCGCACGAAGGCGGCCCCATGCGTCTTGTTCAAGGTCTGTAGCGGAACGATACCCACGGCTTCCTCGAACAGGGCAAGCGCCTTCGTCATTCGAGCAATAGCGTTCGGTTTTGCGGCAGTGCGTGCCTGCCATCGAGGGAGGATGTCCCGTAGGGTCGAGCTGCAGCCAGTTTCCTTCTCAGGCATTGCAGCGATGCCCTCCAGCGGCAGAGCGTGCTGGTTCGGTGTATCGATGGGCTCGCCCACGGCGCGAGCTGCTATTGAGCGCCAAGCCTTGATGGCAGCCCTCTGCATGCGCAGCAGCGCCATCCGAGCGTGGGTGCTCGATAGGTCTACAACGATGCCCAGGTCGCGAAGTTCCGCGTAGGCGAACTCTTCTGCATAGCTGAGGTCGCCCAACGCAAGCGCCTCGCCCAATTGTTCTGCGACCAGCGATGCGATTTGGAACTGCTCGTTCGCGCCGTCATCGACAACGAATTGAATGCCGACCGCATTGTGTAGTTCTTGCCGCGACTTTGTGGCAGTGGCGAGATCATCGACCTGCAGCAGGCGTCTCTCAATTTCGTGGGCCAAGTGATCCGCCATGCGGGCGGTCAGTTGGACGGTCTTTGGTGCTGCCTCGCGTCGCAATGCATCGAATCGCTCTCGAAATTCCGCAATGATGCGGTGGGCTCTTGTGGCCGCCTCGTTGCGATCTGAGGTGCGTAGACTGGCGCGGAATGCGTCAATGGCATGGGAGCCATTGCTGCGATGCGGCCAGAGATGCCGGATGTCATCGGGTACGCCGATGCGGAGATGGTAGGTCGATCCCCGGAGGTGGACCCCGGTGGGCAGTGAAATTGGCATGTGTGAATCGTGCTCGATTGACACAGCGGATTGCCTCGACCTTAAAATGAAATCGCCCGGAACGCCTTGACTGTCTTCCTTCTTGAGGACTGTCGCGGCTTTCCGGGCGATGGTATTTGGTCGGGGTGAGAGGATTCGAACCTCCGGCCTCTACGTCCCGAACGTAGCGCTCTACCAGGCTAAGCTACACCCCGAAATCTCATTGTTGCGTCAGGACTGACGTTGCAGCGAGAAAGCACACAAGTCTATCAGCGTCTGACGGAAAAGGGAAGGGGGTAATGCATTTGCTGCCGTCTCGGCAGCAGCAGCCTCGCGCTCAGCGGCCTGACGCGTGTATTCCAGCGCGCCCGACGCTTGAATGGCCGCGAAGATCGCGTCGAAATGCTCGGTGCCGCCTTGCTCGATCGCCTGGCGCACCAGGGCACGTTGTTCTTCCGTACCGTTGCGCAGCAGGTAGATGAGCGGCAGCGTCGGCTTGCCTTCGCGCAGGTCGTCGCCGGCGTTCTTGCCCATCTGGTCAGCGGTGGCGGTGTAGTCGAGCAGGTCGTCGACGATCTGGAAGGCTGTGCCGATGCGGCGGCCGTATTCAGCGGCGGCCTCTTCGGTGGCGGCATCCGCGCCCGAGAGCACCGCGCCGATCTGCGCGGCAGCCTCGAACAGCTTCGCGGTCTTGTAGCGGATCACCTGCAGGTAGCGCTCTTCCGTCACGTCGGGGTCGTGCATGTTCAGCAACTGCAGGACCTCGCCCTCGGAGATGATGTTGGTTGCGTCGGCCAGGATTTGCATGATGCGCATGCTGTCGGCCTGCACCATCATCTGGAAGGCGCGCGAATACAGGAAGTCGCCCACCAGCACGCTGGCGGCATTGCCGAACACGGCGTTGGCGGTCTTGCGGCCGCGGCGCAGGTCGGATTCATCGACCACGTCGTCGTGCAGCAGTGTGGCGGTGTGGATGAACTCGACCACGGCGGCCAACTCGTGGTGATACTCACCTTTGTAACCCAGCGCATTCGCCACCAGCAGCAGGATCACCGGGCGCAGGCGCTTGCCGCCAGCGCTGATGATGTACTCGCCGATCTGGTTGATCAGTACCACCTCCGAGCCGAGGCGGCGGCGGATCACGGCATCGACGGCGCGCATGTCTTCAGCGACGGGGGCGAGCAGGACGGAGGCGGAGGTCTGGGTCAAGGCGAATTCCGGCGGAAGGCGGTGTGACGGATGGTTTGCTTGCGCGCGCTCGATGCAGCGCAAAAACCGCGAGATTATAGAGCAAGCAGGTGACTTGCCCCGGCAGTGCCGCGACAGCCAGGTGGCATGGCAGGCCGTTGCGCGGGCAACACGCGATTAGTCTTTGATTTGCTTGGGTTTTTCTTGTATAGTTGCGAGTTCTCTGTGTCCGCTTTTCGCCTATGCGGATTGCAAGTGGCGCGAGAGTCACGTTTAGTTCAAGAATTAACGTTCTTTTATCGAGGTCCGACAATGTACGCGGTCGTAAAAACCGGCGGTAAGCAATACAAGGTTGCTGCTGGCGAAAAACTGAAAGTAGAACAGATACCGGCGGACGTTGGCGCAGAAATCACGCTTGACCAGGTGCTCGCAGTGGGCGCTGGCGACCAACTCAAGGTTGGCGCGCCTCTGGTGAGTGGTGCTGCCGTCAAAGCCACCGTCATCTCCCACGGTCGTCACGACAAAGTGCACATCTTCAAGATGCGCCGTCGTAAGCACTATCAAAAGCGCCAAGGGCATCGTCAAAATTACACCGAGTTGCGTATCGACTCGATCGTGGCCTAAGGCTGCATCGTCTACGTAACCGGATAGGAGTTCAGTCATGGCACAGAAAAAAGGCGGCGGTTCCACACGGAACGGCCGCGATTCCGAGTCGAAGCGCCTGGGCGTTAAGGTGTACGGTGGCCAAGCCATCAACGCTGGCGGCATCATCGTTCGCCAACGCGGCACCCGCACGCACGCTGGCGTGAACGTGGGCATGGGCAAGGACCACACCCTCTTCGCGCTGGTCGATGGCCACGTGAAGTTCGCCAACCGCGGCGAAGGCAAGAAGCAGTTCGTCGACGTTGTTCCGGCGGCCTGATTCAGCCTTGTAGTCCAAAGGCCCCGCACCCGTGCGGGGCTTTTTCGTTTCTGACGCTAACAAAACGCGACGCCTGATCCTGGGCAGTACGATGTTCCAGGTGCATTCTGTTAGTGCTGGCGCAGCAGCGCCGATTCTTTTACCTGCCGTGCGCATGCCGCACGGGCGGAGACCTCCATGAAGTTCATCGACGAAGCCCGGATTGAAGTGATCGCTGGTGATGGCGGCAACGGCAGCGCCTCGATGCGCCGCGAGAAATTCGTCCCGTTCGGCGGCCCGGACGGCGGCGACGGCGGGCGTGGCGGCAGCGTGTGGGCTGTCGCTGATCGCAATATCAACACGCTGATCGACTACCGCTTTGCCAAAAAGCACCTTGCGCGCAACGGCGAAAACGGCCGCGGTGCCGATTGTTACGGTGCCGCCGGCGAGGACATCACCCTGCGCATGCCGGTCGGCACCGCCATTTACGACGCTGACACGGAAGAGTTGATTGCCGACCTGACGCTCGACGGCCAGCGCCTGTGCCTGGCGCAGGGCGGCGAGGGTGGCTGGGGCAACATCCACTTCAAGTCGAGTACCAACCGCGCACCGCGCCAGAAGACCGACGGCAAGGCCGGCGAGCGCCGCAACCTGCGTCTGGAACTGAAGGTGCTGGCCGATGTGGGCCTGCTCGGCATGCCCAACGCCGGCAAGTCGACGCTGATCACCGCCATCTCCAACGCGCGCCCGAAGATTGCCGACTACCCGTTCACGACGCTGCACCCGAACCTGGGTGTCGTGCGCACGGGGCCGTCGAAGTCGTTTGTGGTGGCGGACATCCCTGGCCTGATCGAAGGCGCTGCCGAAGGCGCGGGTCTGGGTCACCAGTTCTTGCGCCACCTGCAACGCACGCGTGTGCTGCTGCACGTGGTGGATCTCGCCCCGTTCGACGAGAGCGTCGACCCGGTGGCTGAGGCCAAGGCTATCGTCGGCGAGCTGAAGAAATACGACGCCGAGCTGTACGACAAGCCGCGCTGGCTGGTGCTCAACAAGCTGGACATGGTGCCCGAGGACGAGCGCGAAGCCCGCGTGAAGGACTTCGTGAAGCGCTTCAAGTGGAAGGGCCCGGTGCACCGCATTTCTGCGCTCACGCACGATGGCACGCAGGCATTGGTTCACGCGATTCAGGATTACCTCGACGAGCTGCGCGCCGAAGAGGACGCCGCAGCGGCTGCACCTGACCAACGTCTGGACCCGTCGCTGCACAACGTCAGTCATGACAGTGGCGACGACAGCGCCAACGCATAAAACACACAACACCAACATCCTTCGGAGACACGCCCACCATGGCCCTGCGTTCGCTGATTGCCGATGCGCGCCGCCTTGTCGTCAAGGTTGGTTCCAGCCTGGTTACCAACGATGGTCGCGGTCTGGACCAGGCGGCCATCGCCCGCTGGGCGGCGCAGATCGCTGCACTGCGCGCGGCCGGCAAGGAGGTCGTGCTGGTCAGCTCCGGCGCCATCGCCGAGGGGATGCAGCGCTTGGGCTGGACCAAGCGCCCGAAGGAAATCCATGAGCTGCAGGCCGCCGCTGCCGTCGGACAGATGGGGCTGGCGCAGGTCTATGAGTCCGAGTTCGCGCGGCACGGCATCCGCACCGCGCAGGTGCTGCTCACGCATGGTGACCTGGCCGACCGCGAGCGCTATCTCAATGCCCGTTCCACGCTGCTCACGCTGCTGAGCCTGGGCGTGGTGCCGATCATCAACGAGAACGACACCGTCGTCACCGATGAGATCAAATTCGGCGACAACGATACGCTGGGTGCGCTTGTCACCAACCTGATCGAAGGCGATGCGCTGATCATCCTGACCGACCAGCGCGGCCTGTACACGGCCGACCCGCGTAAGGACCCGGATGCGCGCTTCGTCGACGAGGCGCAAGCCGGCATGCCTGACCTGGAACAGATGGCCGGTGGCGCAGGCTCCAGCATTGGCAAGGGTGGCATGCTGACCAAGATTCTGGCGGCCAAGCGCGCGGCCAAATCGGGGGCGCACACCATCATCGCTTCTGGCCGAGAGGCCGACGTGCTGGCGCGCTTGGCAAATGGCGAGGCCATCGGCACGCAACTGCGCGCACAGACCGGGCGCATGGCCGCCCGCAAGCAGTGGATGATCGACCACCTGCAATTGCGCGGTCGTGTCGTGCTGGATGCCGGCGCGGTGGACAAGCTCACCGCCGGCGGCAAATCGTTGTTGCCGATCGGCGTGACCGAAGTGCAGGGCGAGTTCGCGCGCGGGGAGGTGATCTCCTGCGTGGACGCGGCCGGGCGCGAGGTGGCCCGTGGGCTGACGAACTACTCGTCGGCAGAGGCGCGCCTGATTGCGCGCAAGGCGTCTTCGGAGATTGAAGCTGTGCTGGGCTACGTCAGCGCCG
Organism: Ralstonia sp. ASV6; assembly: GCF_016429285.1. Lineage (GTDB taxonomy): Bacteria > Pseudomonadota > Gammaproteobacteria > Burkholderiales > Burkholderiaceae > Ralstonia > Ralstonia flaminis. The sequence continues at coordinate 17,011 of NZ_JAELUI010000083.1, read as the reverse complement.
CTGAGCTGGTGCACCGGGACAACCTGGTACTGCTCTGACTGCCGACTTGAGCCATCTGGGCGCGATCGGCGCCAGCAAAAAATAAGGGGATGAACCCAACGGTCATCCCCTCATCCCCTCTGATCAAGCCGTTATTTCTTACGGCCCGGTAAACCCTCTTCCCGAATCCTTCAGCCGGCGCACCAGCGTCGCAGGTTTTCCATCCCCAGCCACGGACCGCACGTCACAGAAGTACGAGCGCATCAGCGCCGAGGCATAGTCCGTCGGGCCGCCGCTGCCAACGCGCTGCCAATCGGTGGCAGGCTTGTAGGCGTTCATGCTGGCGGATTCCGCATTCGCGGTTTCGTTCATGTCGACGGCGCGGTTGCCGATCCACTGGTTGGTGTCGTTGCGCAGCGTGGCATAGATGCGGCGCTCGGCGGTGTCGCAGCGCAGGCCTTCGTAGTTGACGTTGCGCGCGCCAGTCTTGCTGGTGATCAGCACGGTGTAGCGCACCACGTTGTCCTTGCCGATGGAGACCGATTTCGGATCGATGGCAAAGCGCAGCGGCGATTCACTGCGGCCACCCACATCGAACGGTACGGCATCACGGTCGACCGGCGGGGCGGGGAAGGTGACGGCATCTTCCTTGAAGGGCTTGTCGTTGAACGGGTCCATCAACAGCTTGTCTTCGATGTTGCCGGTAGGGGCGTGGCCACATGCCGTCAGCGCCAGCGCAGTCGCCAGCGCGAGCGGCACGAGAGCGCGGTGCGCTCCACGTGTCGTCGTCTTCACATTCACGAGTTGTCCTTGGGACGTGTGTCGTCAGGGTTGGAGGATGAGGCGGGTTCCGACGTTGTCACCGTCTCGACGATGACCGTCGTGGTGGTCACCGTCATCACCGCTTGAGGGCGTGGGCCGCGCGCATTCTGTCCGCCGGGGCGGTTGTCGCGGCCTTCGTTGCCCCCGCGATTGTCTGCCCGGTGGTCGCGGTGCTGCCCGCCGCGTCCATACGGAGACAGCGGCGCGCGATTCTGCCGCTGCACGAAGCGCGAGAGCTCCGACAACGCCAGCTGATACACCTCGCGCTTGAACTCGATCACGGCTTCCAGCGGCACCCAGTACTGGCTCCACCGCCAAGCATCGAACTCCGGATGCTCGGTGGCGCGCAGTTGGATGTCGCAGTCGCGACCGACCATGCGCAGCAGGAACCAGATCTGTTTCTGGCCCCGGTAATGGCCGCGAATTTCGCGGCGGATGAACTTGTCCGGCACCTCATACCGCAGCCAGTCGCGCGTGCGACCGACGATCCGGACGTGTTCTGGCAACAGGCCGACTTCTTCGTGCAGTTCGCGGAACATCGCTTGTTCGGGCGTTTCGCCGTACTTGATGCCGCCTTGCGGAAACTGCCAGGAGTGCTCGCCAATGCGCTTGCCCCAGAACACCTCGTTTCTTGCGTTGATGAGGATGATGCCGACGTTCGGGCGAAAGCCTTCACGATCGAGCATGACTGCACCTCGAATACTTTAGAATTACGCCGATTATAGAGCGGTGCATCGTCCTTCTGTGTCCTGATGGCCGGATGCCGCAATGTTGCCGCTCACTCGCGCCTCCTGGGGGAGGAGCGCCTCGCACTCGGATGTGCGTCTGGCGTCTCGCCGTATCCCTTGATTCCGGTGGCTTTTGCCCTTGTCCTCGCGGCTTTGCATGGCCGCGCCATCCCTTATTGTCAGTCGCATGAAAGCGTCCCAGTTCTTCATTTCCACGCTCAAGGAAGCGCCCGCCGACGCGGAGATCGTGTCGCACAAGTTGATGATGCGTGCCGGCATGATCAAGAAGCTCGGCGCGGGCCTCTATACGTATATGCCCGTGGGTCTGCGCGTGATCCGCAAGGTCGAGCAGATCGTGCGCGAAGAAATGAACGCCGCCGGTGCGGTGGAAGTGCTGATGCCAGTGGTGCAGCCGGGTGAGCTGTGGCAGGAGACCGGCCGCTGGGACAAGATGGGCGACGAGCTGCTGCGCTTCAAGGATCGCCACGAGCGTGACTTTGTCGTCCAGCCGACGTCGGAAGAGGTGGTGACCGATATCGCCCGTACCGAGATCCGCTCGTACAAGCAGCTGCCGGTCAATTTCTACCAGATCCAGACCAAGTTCCGCGACGAGCGCCGTCCGCGCTTCGGCATCATGCGTGGCCGCGAATTCACCATGAAGGACGCGTACTCCTTCGACCGCGACGCAGAGGGCCTGAAGGTCTCGTACCAGAAGATGTACGACGCCTACACGCGCATCTTCCAGCGCTTCGGCCTGCAATTCCGCGCGGTGGCGGCCGACAACGGCGCTATTGGCGGGTCGGGCTCGCATGAATTCCACGTGATCGCCGATACGGGCGAAGACGCCATCGTCTACTGCCCGAACTCGGATTACGCCGCCAACATCGAGGCCGCCGAGGCCGTCGCGCCCGCCACGCCGCGTGGCGCCGCCGCCGAGGCGCTCACCAAGACGCACACGCCGGGCCGCGCCAAGTGCGAGGCCGTGGCCGAGCAACTGGGCATTCCGCTGCAACGTACGATCAAGTCCATCGTGCTGGCGACGGAAGTCGAGGGCGCCGAGCCCCAGATCTGGCTGCTGCTGCTGCGCGGCGATCATGAACTCAATGAGGTCAAGGCATCGAAGGTGCCTGGCCTTGCCGACTTCCGCTTCGCCACCGAAGGCGAAATCCTGCGCGTCTTCGGCACGCGCCCCGGCTACCTCGGCCCGATCGGCACGAAGCTGCCGGTCAAGGTGGTGGCTGACCGTACGGCGGCGGCCATGAGTGACTTTGTCGTCGGCGCCAACGAAGAGGACTACCACTTCACTGGTGCCAACTGGGGCCGCGATCTGCCCGAGCCCGAGGTCCATGACCTGCGCAACGTGGTGGAAGGTGACGCCTCGCCGGACGGCAAGGGTACACTGGCGATCTGCCGCGGCATCGAAGTCGGTCACGTGTTCATGCTGGGCACGAAGTATTCGGAGGCGATGAACGCCACGTTCCTCGACGAAAACGGCAAGACCCAGCCGATGGTGATGGGCTGCTACGGCATCGGCATCACCCGCATCCTGGGTGCAGCCATCGAGCAGAACTACGATGCACGCGGGATCATCTGGCCCGCCTCGATCGCGCCGTTCCAGGTGGTGATCTGCCCGGTCGGTTACGACCGCTCCGACGCCGTGCGCGAGGAAGCCGATCGCCTGCACGCCGAGTTGGTCGCCGCCGGCATCGACGTGATGCTGGACGACCGCGGCGAGCGCCCGGGCGCGATGTTCGCCGATTGGGAACTGATTGGTGTGCCGTTCCGCGTGGTGGTGGGCGACCGCGGCCTGAAGGAAGGCAAGCTGGAGTTCCAGGGCCGCCGCGACGAAGCCGCCACCGCAGTGGCACCGGCCGATGTGCTGGCCACGCTGAAGGCGCGTCTCGCGCAGTAATGGAGAACTGACCCGCATGCGCCGCTTCCTGTCTGCCCGCTCGATCGCTGCTGTGCTGTGCGCAGGGGCGTTGCTCGCGGGCACACAGGCGGCGTGGGCGGGTGCCCAGAAAGAGGAGTATCTGGCGGATTCGGTGCGCAGCGCGCTGTCTGCCGCCGTGGCCGACAGTCGTCCGCTGCGTCCGGTGTTCGCCAGCAATGAGGAGCAGCTTGGCTATCTGCGCTGGCTGGCCGAGATGTCGGTGCGTATGTCGGGCAAGATTCCGCAGGCGTCGGTACGCGTTGAGCTGATCGAAACCGCGTATTACGAGGCCAAGCGTGCTGGGCTGGACCCGGCGCTGGTGCTGGGGCTGATCCAGGTGGAGTCGGGTTTTCGCAAGTACGCCATGAGCAGCGCAGGCGCGATGGGCCTGATGCAGGTGATGCCGTTCTGGACACGCAGCATTGGCGACAACGACGCACGCAAGCTGTTCCACCTGCAGAGCAACCTGCGGTACGGCTGTACGATCCTGCGTCATTACCTCGACATCGAAGGCGGCAATCTTTATCTGGCACTGGGCCGCTACAACGGCAGCCGAGGCCAGCCGCAGTATCCGAATGCGGTGCTGGCGGCCTGGAAGCGCTGGCAGTACCAGGAGTCGAGTGCGCTGACCGTATCGGCACCCGTGCCGGCCGAAGCACCGCCGCCGCGCGCCAAGGCGCTGCCGGATGTGCCGGCGCGCAATCCGTTCTCACCGTTGCGTATTGCAGCAGGTTCGGCGGGCGGGTCCTGACCGGCTGTTGCATGGTGGTCGGCCTACAATAAGGCCATCTTTTTCGTTCGCCGCATCCACGTCACTCCGCATGTCTACCACCCAACCGTACGCCACCATGTCCGACGCGCTGCACGACTGGCTGCAGCGTCACGTGGCAGAGGGCTTCGAGGCTGATTCGCTGATCGCCTCGATGGTGCAGTCCGGCTACGACCGCGCCTTCGCGCGCCGCGTGGTGGATGAGGCGCTTGCCAAACGCCCGCCCGCGCCCGCCGTGGCACCCGTGCCAGCGCCCGCTGCCCAATCTGCGCAAGCTGCCGACGGGGGTATGGAGAACAGCAACGCCGTGCGCACCGCCGATGGCGACATCCCCATCCTGTTTGCGCTGGAGACGCCGCGCATCGTGCTGTTCCAGCACTTCCTGTCGGATGAGGAATGCGATCAGCTCATCGCGCTGGGGCACAACCGCCTGAAGCGCTCGCCCGTGGTGAACCCGGATACAGGGGAGGAGAACCTGATCTCTGCGCGCACCAGCGAAGGCGCGATGTTCCAAGTGGGCGAGCATGCGCTCATCGCCAAGATCGAGGCGCGCATCGCCCAGGCCACCGGCGTGCCAGTCGAACACGGCGAAGGCTTCCAGGTGCTGCACTACCAGCCCGGCGGCGAATATCAGCCGCACTTTGATTTCTTCAACCCCGGCCGCAGCGGCGAGGCGCGTCAGCTCGAAGTGGGCGGCCAGCGCGTGGCAACGCTTGTCATCTACCTGAACAGTGTGCAGGCAGGCGGTGCGACGGGCTTTCCGAAGCTGGGTCTGGAGGTGGCGCCGGTCAAAGGCAATGCGGTCTTCTTCGTCTACAAGCGCCCCGACGGCACGCTGGATGAGGACACGCTGCACGCCGGTCTGCCGGTCGAGCGGGGTGAGAAGTGGATCGCCACCAAGTGGCTGCGCGAGCGGCCGTATCGTCGCGGAGCGTGAGCTACGCCGAGTCAACAAGCCATTCCCCAGAGGGGTTGAGAGAATCCCGGACAACAAAAAAGGGCGACCGTCGAGTCGCCCTTTTTTGTTGGTTCGTCCGCTGCGTCAGACGTTCTTCAGCGCCCGGATGGTCGGCAGGTTACGCCAGTAGCCCTTGGCGTCCATGCCGCAGCCAAACACGTAGCGGTCGGGCACGTTGAAGCCGCAGAAATCCGGGTACAGCGGCTTGTCCTTGGCGAGCGTCTTCTCGCACAGCACGGCGGAGTAGAACTCGGCGGCACCCATGTCGATGATGCGTGAGCGGATGGCCGCCATCGTTTCGCCTTCGTCGAGGATGTCGTCGAGCACCAGCACCGTGCGGCCCTTGACCGACTCGCGCGGCGCCACGCGCCACTGCATCTCTTTGCTACCCACGGTCTGGTTGTTGTAGCGCGACAGGTGGATGTAGTCGAACTCCAGCGGGAACGCCAGCTTGGGCAACAGCATCCCGGTGAAGACGGCCGCACCGCCCATCACGGACAACACCATCGGGAAGGTGTCGCCGATCTTCTCGGTGATCTCGGTGGCCATGCGGTCCAGCGAGCCGCGCACGGCGTCTTCGCTGACGATTTCTTCGGAGTTGGCCCAGAGTTCGCGGGCCTGTTCTGCGCTCAGCATCGTGTCAGTCAGTGAAACAAATTAAGTCGATCGGATCGGGGGCAGGGTGGCCGGCTCAGCGGCCGAGCAGGCCCTTCATGCCGCCTTTCATGCCGCCCATGGCGCGCATCATCTTCATCATGCCGCCGCCCTTGAGCTTCTTCATCATGCCTTGCATCTGGTCGAACTGGTTGAGCAGGCGGTTGACTTCCTGCACCTGCACGCCGGCACCGGCTGCAATGCGGCGCTTGCGGCTGGCCTTGATGAGTTCGGGCTTGGCGCGCTCGGCCGGCGTCATGGCGTTGATGATGCCTTCCATGCGGCGGACCTGCTTTTCGGCCTGGTCCATGTTGGCGCCCTGGGCCTGCTGTGCAAACTGCGCAGGCAGTTTGTCCATCAGGCTGCCCAGGCCACCCATCTTCTTCATCTGGCCGATCTGGGCCTTGAAGTCTTCGAGGTCGAAGCCGCCGGTCTTCTTGATCTTGGCGGCAAGCTTCTGCGCCTCTTCCATGTCGACACCGCGCTGGGCTTCTTCCACCAGCGCGAGGATGTCGCCCATGCCCAGAATGCGCTGGGCCATGCGGTCGGGGTAGAACGGCTCCAGCCCGTCGAGCTTTTCGGCCACACCCACGAACTTGATCGGCTTGCCCGTGATGTGACGCACCGACAGCGCCGCGCCGCCACGTGCATCACCGTCGAGCTTGGTCAGCACCACGCCGGTCAGCGGCAGGGTGTCGTTGAAGGCCTTGGCGGTGTTGACGGCGTCCTGGCCGAGCATCGCGTCGACCACGAACAGCGTTTCGGCCGGCTTGAGCGTGGCGTGCAGCGCGGCGATCTCCTGCATCATCGCCTCGTCAATACCGAGGCGGCCGGCCGTATCGACGATCAGCACGTCGTGGTAGTGCTTCTTGGCCCAGTCCAGCGCGGCGGCGGCAATGTCCACCGGCTTCTGGTCGGGCTGCGAGGGGAAGAAGTCTGCGCCGACCTGTTCGGAGACGGTCTTCAACTGCGCGATGGCGGCGGGGCGATACACGTCGCACGACACCGTCAGCACTTTCTTCTTCTTGTTCTCTTTGAGCCACTTGGCCAGTTTGCCGACGGTGGTGGTCTTACCGGCACCTTGCAGGCCGGCCATCAGGATGATCGCGGGCGGCGTGACGTTGAGGTTCAGCTCTGCCGCACGCCCACCCATGATGGAGGTGCCGGCGCCTTCGAGCGCTTCCTGGCCGCCGATGATGGCGGTCAGCTCGCGCTGCACGATGCCGACCAGCGCCTGCCCTGGCGACAGGCTGGTGATGACGTCTTCGCCGAGCGCCTTTTCCTTGACGCGGGCAATGAACTCGCGCACGACCGGCAGCGCCACGTCGGCCTCGAGCAGTGCCAGGCGGACTTCGCGCAGCATCTCGGCGGTGTTGGCTTCGGTCAGGCGCGCTTCGCCGCGCATGGTCTTGACCACGCGCGCGAGCCGTTGGGTCAGGTTATCCAGCATGACAGTGTGAGGATCCGGAATTGGGGACGGGGTGAAGATGAGGCCGGCGCTCGCTTGGCGCGCACCGGCTAGGAATGTGCGTTCCGCGTGGCCGCCCGACGAGGCTTTCGACGGGGGCGGGCCCCAGCCAAAACCAGGGTGCGCTGCGGTAAACTGTGCAAATGGCAATTGTACTGTATGCGCTGACGGCGCTTCTCTATGGCGCCCTCGCTTCGGTTGCGTGGGCACGACGTGGCGGGCTTGGAGCCCGGGCCGCTGCCGGTGCCATTGCGGCTGGCGGACAATCGCCGGGTGCCGCTGTACTCGTGCCACCGCCCCCCGCCACCGATGCAGGCCCCGCCTGGTGGCGCTGGGCCTTGCTGGCGGCGCTGACCGCGCATGGCTTCTTGTTGCACGAGACCATCTTCCCAGCCAGTGCGATGGTGTTCGGTTTTGCCTACGCGCTGTCGGCCATGCTGTGGCTGGGCGTAGGCATCTTCTGGATCGAGAGCCTGTTTTTCTCGCTCGCGGGTCTGGGCGTCCTGGTGATTCCCGTGGCGCTGGTTGGTAGCCTGCTGCCGCTGGCGTTTCCCGGCACGCAGATCCTGGGCTATGCGGCCAGCCCGCTCTTCAAGCTGCACTTTGCCATCGCCAATGTCGCCTACGGGCTGTTCACGCTGGCGGCGTTTCACGCGATCCTGATGCTGGCCGCCGAGCGCCGCCTGCACACCATCAACCGCCCTGCAGAGGCCAACTGGTTCAGTCGCTGGCTGGATCTGCTGCCGCCGCTGCTGACGCTTGAGAAGCTGTTGTTCCGCCTGATCGGCGCGGGCTTTGTGCTGCTGACGCTGACCATCGCTTCAGGCGCGCTGTTCTCCGAGCAGCTGTTCCACCGCGCCTTCCAGTTCGATCACAAGAACGTGTTCGCCGTGCTGTCGTGGATGATGTTCGGCGGCATTCTGGTTGGCCGCCGTTTCCGTGGCTGGCGCGGGCGCGTGGCGCTGCGCTGGGTGATGGCGGCGTTCTCGATCCTGCTGCTGGCCTATGTGGGTAGCCGCTTTGTGCTCGAAGTCATCCTGCACCGCGTATAGCGCGTTCTTGGCTCCTCCCGATTTTCTTTCGCTGTCGTTTTCACTTCCATGGCCCGTCCTGTCCTGCTGATCCTGATGCTGCTCGCCGGTTTGTGGTGGCTGAGCCGCCTGGGGACGCGTCCGTCGCGTTCGCCGGGGGCGCCTGGGCAAGCGTCATCGCAACAAGGCGGCGCCAAGCGTGCGTCTGAACGTGCCGCTTCCCAGCCGATCGAGCAGTGCGATGTGTGCGGCGTGCATGCTCCGCGCACCAATATGGTGGCACTGCCCGGTGGACGCTACCGCTGCCCGGAACACGCCGACCGGGGCGGCGCGTGATGCCCGAGGTGTCCCGCTCGCAACCTGAGATGCAGTCCAAGCCCGTCGCTCCGGACGCGGCGCCCAAGATTTCCACCCGGTCTGGCTTTCGCGCGCTGCTCTCACGCCTGAATGCCTGGCGCGCATTGCGCTCGGTCTGGCTGGAGCCGGATCCCCCTGAATTCCAGTGGCGCCTGCTGCGCTATTTCGCCTTCAGCCGTGCGGCGGTGGCGCTGGTGCTGCTGCTGTTTGTCATGGTGCCGCGTGAGCACAATGAAACGGCGGGGCTGCCCAACAGCGAGGCGTTGCTCAGCCTGGTGCTGCCGTATTTGGCCGTGGCCCTGTTGATTCTGGCTGCAGCCGGATGGTGGCGCTCGCGGTTCCAGTTCCGCGTACGGTTGGATGTGGTGCTTGATCTGCTGTTCCTGGGGCTGGCGTACGCTGTGCTGTCGCGTCTGTCGGCCAGTGTGGCGATGGTCTTCCTGATGCCGGTGCTCGCTGCCGGCGCGCTCACCAGTCTGTTGTTCGCGCTGTTCACGGCGGCGGTGGCGTCGATGGTGGTGCTGGCCGATCCGTTCCTGCAGATGCTGGGCGATGGGGTGATCGCGCCGGGGCTGGCTTCGGCGGGGCTGTACGGCCTCGTCTACATGATGGCCGCGTCGATGATGTACGGCCTGTCACACCGGCAGATTGCGCAGGAGCGCCTGACCATGGCGCGCGAGCGCGAGTTGCGCCTGCAGCAGTTGGTCAACCGCCTGATGGTCTATGACATGCAGGACGGCGTCATGCTGGTGCGTGCCGACGGCCGCGTGGTGGCAGCCAACCCGGCGGCAGCCATGCTGCTGGGTGTGCCGCAGAACGCCTTCGTGAATAGCGGCGCGATGCTGTTCGATCTGAAGGACGTGCCGCACCTGCGCCCGCTGCTCGAAACGCTGCGTCAATGGTTGCGCCGCAAGAGCCGCCATCCCAGCGCCGGCGATACCGCGGGCGAAGACGACGCGCCGCGCATCCTTGATCTGCTGCCTGTTGCTCCGGGCGGCCGGCGGACGCTGCATGCCCGCCTGCGCCTGCGCTTCATTCTGCCGAGCTTGGCCAACCTGCGCAGTGTCTATATGGATAGCCTCGTCAGCTCCATTGGCCTGGGCCTGCCGGGTGAGATTGGCGAGATGCCGCGCTTGCGCAACCAGTCGGCCGAAGCGGCAACGCAAGGCTGGTCGGCCGACGACGAAGCCTTCCTGCGGCACGAGTTGCACGACACCGTGCTGGTCCACGTGGAAAGCTGGGAGCGTGTGGCGGAGCAAGCGCAGCAGGAAAAGCTCGCCTCGATGGGCCGGCTGGTGGCGAGCGTCGCGCACCAGATCCGCAATCCGCTGGCGGCGATCAGCCAGGCTGCCGAGCTGCTGGATGATCCGGGAGAGGGCGAGCATGCCCGCTCGGTAGGCGCCAACCCGGGCTCCGGCGTCGAAACGCGCCTGCTGCGCATCATCCGTGACAACGTGCGCCGGCTCGATCAGGTGGTCGCCGATGTGCTGATGCTGTCGCGCCGGCCGCGCGGTGAGCGCGTGCGCGTGCAACTCGCGCAGGTGCTGCCAGAAGTGGTGGAGCGCTGGCGTGCCGAAGCGCTGCGCCGCGCAGGTGCCGCAGGGGCATCAGGCGTCGGCACCGAGATCAACCCCAATCTCGTGCGTGTGGCGGTGGATCTGGACAAGCCTGTGATGTTTGACCCGGCGCAATTGCAGCAGGTGGTCGGCAACATGCTCGACAACGCCTTGCGCTACTGCCGCCGCGTGCCGGGCTCGATCCTGCTGGCCGCCTATGCGCTGGATGAGACGCACGCTGAACTCGTGATCTGGAACGACGGCCCCGAGGTGCCCACCGAGCAGCAACGCAGCCTGTTCGAGCCGTTTTTCACGAATGACGCGCAAGGCACTGGCCTGGGCCTCTACATGGCGCGCGAGTTGTGCAGCGCCAACGATGCGCAGATCCGATACGGCGCCATCGCACTGGAATCCTTGCTCGATCGCACCGGAGCGTTGACCATGGAGGCGCGTGAGACGCTGCCGCGCCGCGCCTTCGTGATCACCCTGATGTTTGATCAACCTGCTTTGGCCGTAGCGGAATGAACCGCCGGCCGCCTCTCTGCTGATCCATGTCCAAAGTCGCCATCGTTCGCGAACCCATTCTCGTCGTTGATGACGAAGCCGACCTGCGCGAGCTGTTGGAAATCTCCTTGCGCCGCATGGGGCACGACGTGGTGCTCGCCAGCGGTCTGGCCGAAGCGCGCGAGGCCTTGTCCCGCCAGCGCTTTGCGCTGGTGCTGACCGATATGCGCCTGGGTGACGGCCTGGGCATCGAACTCGTGCGCCAGCTGTCTGCCACGGCGGATCGCACACCGGTGGCCGTGATTACCGCGTATGGCAGCGCCGAGAACGCCGTAGAAGCGCTCAAGGCCGGCGCGTTTGATTACATCGCCAAGCCGCTTTCGCTCGATCAGTTGCGCAGCCTCGTGCTCAACGCGCTGGGCCGCCAGCAGCGCGATCCGGACCCCGGCAGTTCCGACCTGGCCGAGCGCACCAACGACTTGTTGCCTGGGCACTCCGCGGCCATGCAGGAGGTGCGCCGCTCGCTGATGCGGCTGGCGCGCAGCATGGCGCCCGTGGTCATCAGCGGGGAATCGGGCAGCGGCAAGGAGCGTGCTGCGCGCGCCATCCATGCACTCTCGGCACGCGCATCGCGGCCGTTCGTGGCGGTCAACTGCGGGGCGATTCCCGAGAACCTGATGGAGGCCGAGTTTTTCGGCTACGTGAAGGGCGCATTCACCGGGGCCGACAGCGACCGCCAGGGCTTCTTCCAGGCAGCCAACGGCGGCACGCTCATGTTGGATGAAGTGGCCGACCTGCCGCTGACCATGCAGGTGAAATTGCTGCGCGCGCTGCAGGAGCGCCGCGTGCGCAAGATCGGCGAGAGCCGCGAAGACCCCGTCGATGTGCGTGTGGTGTGTGCGAGCCACCAGAACCTGGCGCGGCTCGTTGCCGCCGGCCGCTTCCGCGAAGACTTGTTCTATCGCCTGAACGTGCTGGAACTGCGTATGCCCACGCTGCGCGAGCGCGCGGAAGACGTGCCCGTGCTGGCTGGCGTACTGCTCGAGCAGCTCGCCAATCGCTATGGTGATCCGCGCCCCAAGCGCCTGACGCGTCCGGCGCTGCAGCAGTTGTGCGCGTACCCGTTCCCGGGCAACGTGCGCGAGCTGGAGAACCTGCTCGAGCGCGCATACGCGTTTTCCGAGGGCGAGTCGATCGATGTCGATGACTTGGGTGCACTCGGTGCCGAGATCGAGCGCTCGCCGCTGTTCCACCGTACGCGCGAGGCGCAGGCCGCGGCGCAAGGTCTGCAGGGTGGTGGTCACACGATGACGCCGCCGCCCGTGACGGGCTGGCCTGATGCGGTCTATATGCCCGCGCCGGCGTCGAGCCCAATCGCAAGCCCGATGGGCATACCGCAGCCGATGGCGCGACCCGCCGAATCGGTACCGGCCGCCGCACCCGCTGAGCCTGCGCTGCCGAATGTGGCACTGCCGATCGACTTGCCGGCGTATCTGGAATCTGTCGAGCGCAGCGTGATCCTGGCTGCGCTGGACCAGACCGGCTTCAACCGCACGGCGGCGGCCAAGCTGCTCGGCCTGTCGTTCCGTCAATTGCGCTATCGCATGCAGCAGCTCGGCATTCGTGACCCGCGCGACATCGAAACGGCAGGCGGTCTGGGTGAAGCCGGGGGCAACGGCCTGAACGGCGATGCTTGAGCAGAACGCCCTGCACGTCGATGCCGCTGGCTGGGTGGAAGGCATCCGCCGCCATCCGTCACCCAACATCGACGAGCGGCCCGAAGGCATGCCGATCGACCTGATCGTGCTGCACAACATCAGCCTGCCGCCTGCGCAGTCCAGTACCGATTTCGGCACGGACGATGTGCTCGACTTCTTTACCAACACGCTCGACTGCGACGCGCACCCGTACTTCGATCAGTTGCGCGGTGTACGCGTGTCGGCGCATTTCTTTGTCCGTCGCACGGGCGAGTGTGTGCAGTTCGCACCGTGTGGCGCGCGTGCGTGGCATGCCGGCGCGTCGGACTTTTTCGGTCGTACGCGCTGCAACGATTTCTCGATCGGCATCGAGATCGAGGGTACGGACGATCTGCCCTTCACGCCCGAGCAGTACGCCAGCACGGCGTCACTCGTGCGGGCGATCTGCGCGGCGTACCCGATTGCGGCGATCGCCGGGCATTCGGACATCGCACCGGGCCGCAAGACCGATCCGGGGCCATGCTTTGACTGGGCGCATCTGCGTGCGCTTGGTGGCTTTAACGCAGCGCTGTTTCCGTATCAACACGCGCTCTGAAATAGAAACGGGCGGCCCCCTTGCGAAGGCCGCCCGCGTTCTCCTCGCTGCAGATCTTTCTGGTTCTTAGTTCACCGTCTTAGGTGCCCATCGCCGGGTCGGACACGCTGTCCTTGCCGGTTTCCATGCGGCCGGCAAAGCGCCGCGTGAAGCCGCCCTGCGGCACCGTCACCGTGAAGTCGTACCAGTTGCCCTGGCGCGCGATCGGCCAGTGCTGGTCGAGCTGCTTGCCTGCGGGGATGTCGAACGTCCACGGGCCGTCGGTGCGATATGCGTTGGGCTTGACGGTGAAGGTGCAGCCGGTGGTGCCGGTGTTCATCATCGTCACGTAGACCTCGGCGTTGGCCAGGTCGTAGCACACGCGGATCTCCGGCGCGCTCGAACCCGCGGCCGACACAGCGCTCACATCGCCTGAGAACGCACGGTGGAAGCCGTTGGGGCCGAGCACCCACAGGTCGTACTTGCCTTTGTCGGCGGTGTAGACGTCCCAGGCATCGTCGAGCATCTTGCCGGCCTCAACCGCGTAGCGGCGCGGCACGCGGTCCAGGTGCAGGCGGTCGTATACGTGGAACACCGCGGCGGCCGTGCCGGTATTGCTGAAGATCAGGCGCAGGGCACGGTTGGTGGCGTCTTCACGGGCGCTGACGTGCAGCTCGTACGGCAGGGCGCGCGAGGGGCGCGTGCCCGTTGCCTGCACCGGCAGTTGCTGTGCGGCCACGGAGGGCACCGGCACCTGCGGCTTCAACCCTTGCGCGGTGCGGATCGAGTCGGCGGTGGCCTTGTCGCGGCTGGGCAGCGTGGGCAGCGTCTCGTTGTTCGGGTTGACGAAGTTGAAGGCGCTGGTCAGGTCGCCCAGCACGGCGCGGCGGTACGCGCTGATGTTCGGCTCCTTGACGTTGAAGCGCAGCTCCAGGAAGCGCAGCACCGAGGTGTGGTCGAACGCCTGCGAGTTGACCCAACCGCCGCGGCTCCATGGCGAGACGATGTACATCGGCACGCGCGGGCCGGGGCCGTACGGGTTCTTGTCGGTGTGGTATTCGCCGGCGGTGCTCACTGTCGATTTGCCGGCCAGCACGCCGTTGTCATAAGCCGGGGCAGCGGGCGGCGGCACGTGGTCGAAGAAGCCGTCGTTCTCATCAAAGTTAATGAAGAGCACGGTCTTGCTCCACACCGCCGGGTTGGCGGTGAGCGCATTGAGCACTTCCTGCGTGTACCACGCGCCCTGCACGGGGCTCGACGGTCCGGGGTGCTCGGAGTACGTGGCCGGGGCGACGATCCATGACACTTGCGGCAACTGGCCGGCGGCAATGTCGTCCTTGAGCGCTTGCAGGAAACCGCCGTCGGGCATGGTGTTGCCCACACCCTTGATCAGCGGGCTGATCGTCTCGTCAGCCGGCGTGTATGCCGGGAACGGGCTGCCGTCCTTGGCGTTGCCGCGTGCGGCGTTGGCGTCGCGATACGTCTTGAAGCCGGCGAGCGGATTGTCGGTGAAGTTGTCCGGCATGTTCTGGTAGACCTTCCACGACACGCCGGCCGTTTGCAGGCGCTCGGGGTAGGTCGTCCAGTTGTAGGTGACACCGGCATCCAGGTGATCGCCGCTGTTGTCGATGACGGGGCCGCCTGCCGCGCCCGTCGGGTCGTTCGTGCCCGTCCAGTGGAACAGGCGGTTGGTGTTGGTGCCGCCGTGGAAGCCGCAGTGGTACGCATCACACAGCGTGAAGGCGTTGGCCAGCGCGAACTGGAAATCCAGCTCGGCCTGCTTGTAGTAGCCCATCGACTGCGTCTGCTTGTAGGTCGGCCACTTGCTCATGCGGCCGAGGTCCCACGCCTGTTGCGCATCGGGATAGCTGTGCGGCGTGCCCGAGACGCGCTGCGCGTTGCCGGCGCTGCTGTCGAGGTAGTACGGCAGCACCGTGCGCGATGTGCCGCCGCTCGTGTAGGTCTGCTGCCAGACGTTCAGGCCACCCGCCAGCGGGATCGGGAAGCGATCACCAAAGCCGCGCACACCCTGCAGCGTGCCGAAGTAGTTGTCGAACGAGCGGTTCTCCTGCATCAGGATCACCACGTGCTCGATGTCGCGCATCGTGCCGGTGGCGTTGTTGGCCGGAATCGCCAGCGCGCGGCGGATCGACGGCGGGAAGGCGGCCAACGCGGCGGCGGAAATCGCGCCCGTGCTGGCCATCTTGAGGAAGTTGCGGCGGCTGCCGTTGTTTGTGTTGGAAGTCATGTGGGTCTCAAACGCAAGTCGATGAAGAGGCAGCGCGGCTTACGGAGCGCAGTGCAGGTTCGGCTTGTTGGCTGGCGGTTGGCCGGGCTGATCCGGCTGGGCCGTGCCGGGGTTACCGGTGCCAGGCGTGCCGTCGTTCGAATCACCGCCGCAGGCCGACAGCGACAAGGTGGCGGCGCACAGCAGCGCGGCGGCCAGCCAGTGCGGCCGCGCGAGAGGGTTGATGAAGGGCTTCATGAGCGGTCTCGTTCGGGTTGGGGGGGGGTCAGGGGTTCAGTGACGACAGCGGCTGGTGCGAGCCGTTGATCGACTTCAGTTCGTCCAGCGTCAGGCGGCGCGTCCACATGGCCAGGTCGTCGTAGGCCATCACACCCTTGAGCGAGCCTGAGTTGTTGGGCACGTAGTTATGCGTGGCGTCGTCGTTCAGGCCCCAAACCTTGGTGGCCAGGCCATTGAGCTTGGTGACGTCGGTGTTGGCGATGGCGCGGTCCTCGGTCTTCTGCACACCCAGTACCGGGTCGAGGATGTAGGCGCTGAACAGCTTGGTCTGCGTGTCGACCGACAGGGCCAGGTACGCCCACTGGTTGGCGCTGAACTTCATGCCCTGGATGTCGTCGCGCTTGCCGCCGCTGCCCAGGTTGAAGCGCACCTCACAGCCGCCCCACAGGCCGATGGCGATGCCTGGGTTGGCGCCAGAGTAATAGTTCTTGTTGGAGAGGATCGGCTCACCTGTGCCGTTGCCCTGCGTGCAGTCCGACTTGAACCAGAAGCCAATGGTGAATTGCGGGCTCTGGGCGATATCGGCGCCGTTCTGCGTGAGCTTGTAGGCGTCGATGCGGGAGTCGACCGACAGTGCCTTGCCGCCAAACGGATCGGTCACGGCCGAGCCACCGTCGGTGCCGGCCACCCACGGGCCCAGCGTCGAGCCGGCCTTGCGGTCGGTCGGTGGCAGCGGGTCGAAGCTGTAGTACATCGCCAGACCGTTGGTCAGCGTCGTGGCCAGCGGTGTCGGCGCCACGTAGTTGATCTGCGCCAGCATCGACACCGGCACGTTATTGCGCACCAGCGTGTAGTTGATGCGGTAGAGGCCGCTTGCGGTGGCGATGCTGCTGTCGGTGTACTGCGTGGCCGTAGCGGGTAGCGTGGCGACCTGCTTACCATCGCGCAGCACGGTGATCGAGTCGCTGGTGGTGGTCGGGTTTTGCCAGTTCAGCACCAGCGAGGCGCTGTAGGCACCCACCGTGCTCTGGAGGTTGCGCACGCCCACCGTGCTGCCTGTGAGCGCAGCGCCGTCGAGCTTGTGCGCCATCGCTGGCACGGTGGCGTTCAGCTGTGCGAGCACGGTCGGCACGATGTCGGCTTCGCTCGGCAGGGCGGCCAGCGCGGCTTCGGTCGTGGGCGCAGCCGTACCGTTCTTGCCCAGGGCCGGATTGACGGTCTTGTTCAGCGCGATGAAGGCGGTGCGGTTTTCCAGCGTGGGCGCCGAGGTGGTGGCACCGGTGGCATCCAGCCCGTGGCTGGTCGTGACGACCACGAGCCAGTCTTCGTTCGGGTTGGCAGCGCGGCGCTGGGCGATGGCGGCCTGCAGCGTGCCGATGGCCTGGTCGACGCTGCTCAGTGCGGCGGCGTACGCATCGCTTTGCAGGCCCGAGGCGAGAGCGGCGGCCGCGGGCGCGGTGTACTGCGCAAAGACGACGTCATAGCCGGACTGCACGAGCTTCACGCTGTTCTGT
>NZ_JAELUI010000566.1 GCF_016429285.1 Ralstonia sp. ASV6 | reverse complement strand
CCCCCCCCCCCCCCCCCCCCCCCCCCCCCCCCCCCCCCCCCCCCCCCCCCCCCCCCCCCCCCCCCCCCCCCCCCCCCCCCCCCCCCCCCCCCCCCCCCCCCCCCCCCCCCCTTTTTAATCATCCGCCGACCACCGAGATCTACACTCCACGGCCTTCGTCGGCAGCGTCAGATGTGTATAAGAGACAGCAAAGTATCCGATCAGGTGGGCGCGACCTGCGCGCCGCTGTGGTCCCGGAGGATCACCGTCGCAAGAATGACTTACGGACGGTTGCCAGTCGGGAACGGCCATGCAGCAGCCGGGTTCAGCGCGGTC
>NZ_JAELUI010000565.1 GCF_016429285.1 Ralstonia sp. ASV6 | reverse complement strand
GCGCGTTGCGGCTTCCACGCGGCGCCCGCGTGTGACCCCAAGCGCAGCTTCGAGGATCGCCTTTTCGAAACGGCGCGTGAGTACGTCCATCACGTCTGGCTGACCCGCTTCCAGCATGGCCTTGGCCCTGTCTCTTATACACATCTCCGAGCCCACGAGACATGGCGCCTGATCTCGTATGCCGTCTGCTGCTTGAAAAAGGGGGGGGGGGGGGGGGGGGGGGGGGGGGGGGGGGGGGGGGGGGGGGGGGGGGGGGGGGGGGGGGGGGGGGGGGGGGGGGGGGGGGGGGGGGGGGGGGGGGGGGGGGGGGGGGGG
>NZ_JAELUI010000564.1 GCF_016429285.1 Ralstonia sp. ASV6 | reverse complement strand
CCCCCCCCCCCCCCCCCCCCCCCCCCCCCCCCCCCCCCCCCCCCCCCCCCCCCCCCCCCCCCCCCCCCCCCCCCCCCCCCCCCCCCCCCCCCCCCCCCCCCCCCCCCCCCCCCCCCTTTTTCAAGCACAAGACGGCATACGAGATCAGGCGCCATGTCTCGTGGGCTCGGAGATGTGTATAAGAGACAGGAGTACGAGTAGTGGTAGTAACCGCCGCCGTTGGCGCACGAGCCCATCGAGATGACCCAGCGCGGCTCGGCCATCTGGTCGTACACCTTGCGCAGAGCGGGGGCCATCTTGTTGCACAGCGTGCCGG
>NZ_JAELUI010000563.1 GCF_016429285.1 Ralstonia sp. ASV6 | reverse complement strand
CCCCCCCCCCCCCCCCCCCCCCCCCCCCCCCCCCCCCCCCCCCCCCCCCCCCCCCCCCCCCCCCCCCCCCCCCCCCCCCCCCCCCCCCCCCCCCCCCCCCCCCCCCCCCCCCCCCTCTTTTCAAGCATAAGACGGCATACGAGATCAGGCGCCATGTCTCGTGGGCTCGGAGATGTGTATAAGAGACAGGACCTACGTGGTCCACGCTGGGCCCGGTACGCCGTGCGCAGTGATCGACTCGGTACTTGATTACGACCCGAAATCCGGCCGTACGCGCACCAAGTCTGCCGACCGCGTGGCCGCCTTCATCGAGGCG
>NZ_JAELUI010000082.1 GCF_016429285.1 Ralstonia sp. ASV6 | reverse complement strand
TGAAGAGCTCTTCGAACATCTACGCCGCAAGCGGATGTTCGGCTTGCTCGTGCAAGTCGCAACCCCCGTTCGTCGTTTCGAAGGCGATGATGACAGCTGCTTCACCAGCTGGGGTTACTACAGCACCGCTTGGATGTACGGCGAGGACCTGCTGTCCCTACTGCCGAAGATCGAAGCTTGGGTTGACCAGCGGACGGCCGAGGACCGTGAATCGTCGAAGCGCAAGGGCGTGTGATTGCGTGCAGCGTGGATGTCATCCATTTCCACGTAGTATCGGTAGATTGACATGGTGCACAAGTGCACCTATGATGATTGCTCAATGTGCGGGCGCTAATGAGGGCAATCATGCAACTGACCATCAAAGCAGTGAAAGCAGCAATCGAGCAACACAACACCATCTTCTTTGACGGAATGCTGAATCCCGTGTCGCCCAAAGAAGCGCAGTGGTATTGCGAGTTTGAGAAGGAAGGTGATCTGCTCGTTGATGGCGCGCTCGTTGAGTACGTCGGGCTCGGCACAAAAGCGGTGTTTGAGGAAGGCGCGTTTGTCGAACGTCCGAGCCATCGAGTTGCTCCGGAGTTCGCGGAGAGCGACCGCGAGCCTAAAGGCTTGATCCTGATTCTTCAGAATCAGTGCAACGCTGTCTGACAAGCAGGAATCCGAACAAGATGAGTGAAACACCGGTTCACTGGGGTCTCGCCAGTCGTGGCAAGCCAAATGAAGTCGCGGTGACGCCAGAGATTGAGCAGCTCCTCGCTGCCAATTGTGTCGTGGCGGTTGGCGTTTCAGGCGGGAAAGATTCGGATGCGTGTGCGATCGCGACGGATCGCTACCTGAATCAGATCGGGCATGCCGGCCCGCGGGTTCTGGTTCACGCTGACCTAGGCCGGGTGGAGTGGCGGGATTCCTTGCCGAACTGCGAGCGCCTTGCGCAGCGGTTGGGCTGGGAGCTCATTGTCGTCAAGCGTAAAGCGGGGGACATGTTGTCCCGCTGGCAAGGGCGCTGGGAGAACAACGTCGCGCGGTACGCAAGCCTTTCCTGCGTCAAGCTCATCCTGCCGTGGAGCACTCCGTCGATGCGTTTTTGCACGTCGGAGTTGAAGGTCGACCAGATCACGGCCGCGCTCAAGAAGCGATTCAGCGGACGGGACATCATCAACGTGTCCGGTATTCGCCGGCAGGAGAGTCCAGCACGCGCCAAGATGGCTGTCGCGGCGCCTCTCGCGAAACTGCAGCGCCGTGGCAATGCTGGTGTGGCCTGGAACGCCATTATCGAGTGGCCCTTGGAGGATGTGCTGTTTGCCATTCGCGCAGCGGGTCTCGAACTTCACGAGGCTTACCTCAAATACGGTGTGAGCAGAGTGAGTTGCGCGTTCTGCATCATGTCAGCCATGCAAGACCTGCGAGCAGCTGCTGGCTGCGAAGACAACCACGATCTCTACTGCATGATGGTGGAATTGGAAGCCGATTCCACCTTTGCCTTCCAGGGCAACAACTGGCTCGCAGATGTGGCGCCGCACCTGCTCTCGACGGAGTTGCTTCAACGCGTGACGCGCGCGAAGGCCGCCGCAGTCGAGCGCCAGATGATCGAAAGTGAGCTGCCGAAGCACCTGCTTTACGAAGCAGGATGGCCGACTGCCATGCCGACGGCGCAGGAGGCAGAGCTCATCGCGAAGGTTCGTCGCCGCGTATCCAGCTTGGTGGGGATCGAAGCGGGATTTTTGACGGCCGATGACGTACTGGGCCGCTACGGTGATTTGATGAGGATGAAGGAGGCTGCCTGATGCTCACGATGGCATTGCTTGTGGGGCATCCCACGATGAACCTCGACGACATCGACCCGTCAAAGTCGCAGGCATACTCTCCAAATCTGTACGCCTGGATGAAGAAGCGCGCGCACTTTTTTCGGGATGGGGGACATGCCGAACACATCTATCGTGTGCGTGCGAATTCGTCATTTGCGGATTGCTTTGGCGCTGGCACGCTGATACGTGTTGAGGGGTTCTGGGATCGCTACCTGAAAGTGGGGCGCTGCGCGATCGATCCAGAGCACCAAGAGCATTTTCTTGGCGGAGATCGCTACCTTCACAATGGGAGTTCGCAGATATGTCTGTGGTGTGGAGAACATCAGTTGGCGGGTGGCGCAGCCATGTCAGGTTGACGCGCCTATAGTGAGTTTCCTAAATCATTTGCGATAAGTACATGGCTTCTGAACTGATCGGTGGTTTTCTGGTTGAGATGCGCGACGACGCGACTCAAGTTGAGGTGGAAGGCGCGGCACACGCAATGGCGCTGCTGCGCCCTGTTCTTGAGGTGAGTGCGAGTACCACATCGGACAATCGTGAAATCGCTCACGCAATTGTCGTAGCGCAGGCCAAGAGCATGTTGCGAGAGGATTTCCTTCCGCTATCCGGACGCGGTATCGCAATTTTGGGAGAGGACACCTCTCTCGGCAATTGCGAGTCATCGGACAAGTGGATGCTGGTGGTGTTGCGCTCAGCGCTCTATGAAGATCATGCCGTCCGAATTCAGGATGCGATCGGACGGATTCGCGGCGTGCTCGGCGTGTATCTGCAGAAGGCTGCTGCCGACCATGCTGATGCGGTGTCCAGCCACGCCGCGCAGATCCGAGAAGCAATCCATCGGATGCTGGTATAGCATGACCACCGCGAGCTGGAGTTCGTTCTGCAGCCGTCTGTCGGCCACCATGGCGGGACTTGAGGCTGCTTTGCGTACAGAGCTTCCTAGTGCTGATCGCGCCGATGTGCTGAAGCTTGTCGCCGGAATTATGGTCGTGCACGAGGCCGCGGCCGACGCCTTGCCTGACGTGCAAGGGTTGAATCGCGTGTTACGCCAGCACCTGGGCAACGGTTTCTCCTGGTTCGCTTGCGTTCAGTTTCTCTCTGGAGCCAGGGCCCGCGATACCTTCGCGCGCCATCGCTTGCGCTTGGCGTCGCTCATCGATCCTGTGCTCATCGCGTTTGCTGATCATGCCCTCCCTCGCATGGGGCAGATGCTGCGGTGCATGTCCGGCGCGGTGTCGGCCGGGCGGCCGTAAGCGGCTTCCTTACTGGAGACAATACGGCCATGCCGTGCTACACCGAGACCATCAAGCCTCCAAGCCAGGAGGAATACGAGACCTGGAAGCGCGTCGGCTATATCGGGAGCTGGGAAGAGTATTGCGCGGCCAAGGAGGGAAGCGTTGGCCAGCGTATGTTCTTGTGTGGGGACTTCGGTCCACACTGCGCCGACTGCGCTGCAGTTGGCAGTTTCCTTTGCGACTATCCCGTTGGCGATGGCAAGACGTGCGACCGCTCGATGTGTGGCGAGCACGCACATGAGATCGGACCGGAATTGCACTACTGCGCGCCGCATTACAAGATGTGGCAGGACTTCAAGGACAAAGGCGGTGTCGATGAAGCCTTGCGCAATGTGATCGCGTTCAAACACGAAAAGTCCTGAGCTACGCCGGAGCTTCACGGCTCCGAAGAGGCTGGCTCCTGGTTCGTTGATTCTGGCTTGGTGCCTGGCTGCGCAGTGTGGCGCCAGGCGCTGAGCGTCTGCTCGACAATGGCGATCTCTCGATCGCTCAGTCGCGCCTGGCGGTAGTACTCGTGTCGTCGCGCGACGACTTCCTTGACCCTCGTGAGGATCTCCCGCGCGGCAGCGGGCCGGATGTGCATCCGTGCTGCGCCTGCGAGCGCGTTTTCGAAGCTGCTTTCGCGCCCGGACGGGCCAATGTGCAGCATGTGCTTGCTCGACCCTTCCTGGGTGACGACGTCAAACAAGGGCGAGAGTCGCAGACCACCTGCACCGCGGCCGCCGGTTTCCAGCAAAAAGCCGGTGTTCTTGAGGTGGTCGTCAGTGTTGTGCACACAGACATTCAGCACCATGCGCCCATACAGCTCCTGCAGGTCATGTGCCGGGCTTGGCGAGACGCGGCGGATGATGTCCGCCACCCGTGCATAGGAGAATGTGGCGGCGCCAATCGGTTGATCCATGAGCCGCTTATCGAAGTCCGGGGCCGGGCTTACCAGTGACGCGGCGCTGATGTAGTGCTTGCGCAGCAACGCGCCATTGACGACCTCCCGATCAAAGCGCCGGACGAGCAGCACCGCACCTTGCTCGACTTCGAGCAAACGCGTCTCCGGGACGTGCATGCCAAGATCGCGCGCCATGGCAAGGTTGGCCCATTCCACACGCTGCCTGTCATAGGAGTCTTTTTCCCGGGGGAATTTGGCGATCCACAGACCATTGTCCGAATCGCGCACGATCGCCTTGGGCCGCGCGCCGCCGATATCCCAG
The DNA here is from genome assembly GCF_016429285.1 of Ralstonia sp. ASV6. Taxonomy (GTDB): domain Bacteria; phylum Pseudomonadota; class Gammaproteobacteria; order Burkholderiales; family Burkholderiaceae; genus Ralstonia; species Ralstonia flaminis. The sequence continues at coordinate 21,716 of NZ_JAELUI010000082.1, read as the reverse complement.
GAGCTCGACAGCATGTCGCGCCAGGCGTCGTCCAACGGACCGCCGGCATCGATGGTCGCAAGCGCTGTTTCCAGGGTGAGAATATTGTCCAGGCTCACGACGTCATCGAGCGGGGGGAGCGCATCGGCAGTACGCGTGCCTTCCGGCAGCTGAGTCGGTGCGAAGAACAAGCTCCCGACGGCGAGCCCGCGGCCGCGCACAAACACCGTGCGCTCCGAAGGCATGACGCCATCATTGTCGGCGCGAAGAACCGTACGGCCCCAGGCATCCGGGGCGGAGTCGAACAACACACCCAGCACGTGGTAACGGCTAGTTGTGCGGTAGATCTGCTCTCGTAGTGGCAGATTCAGAGGATCGAGTGGCTGCGCGTCGGCGCGCGCCAGATACGTCGGTGCATACCTGAACTCGGCGAGGACGTTCATGGGCGCGTCACCGGCGCTGTCATCGAGGTCCAGGGTGCCCACCCACACCAGCTCTCCGCCCATATCCGTGTAGACGAAAAGCGGCGACTCTACCGACTTGTTTGCGCGCTTAGACCCTGCCATGTGCATTTCCTCGTTTTGGTAGGCGTTGGCGCTCCAAGCGCTTGCCCATCTCGTCGGTGTCCGGATCGGCCAAGCCGAATACCTGTTGCTCGAACCCATAGGTGAGCAGGGCTTCGATCAGCAGGCCAGTGGCGACGCCAGGCTGGCCTTCTTCGAGTCGGCTCCACGTGTTTCGCGAGACTCCCGCGCGCTGTGACGCAAGCGTCTCGGACTCGCCGCGGCGCAGCCGGGCCGTCTTGATGGCCGCGCCGATCGTGCGCAAGGCTTCCTCGGTCTGGAAGGAGAAGGGTGTGGAGAGCTTCATGCCCTATAAATAAAGCACAACGAAATTCATTGCTTCATTTATAGGGCAAAACATCGGTTTGGACAACCTCAAGTGTTCCAAGTGACGTCAGCTTGACGCATCGGCGACGCACTGGACGCCGTCCGAGCAGGTGGCGTCGATTTGCGGCGCGGGAGAGAGGAAAAATATAAGGAATTTTGCGATTGTGAGACGTCTTTGCGAATTTTGGCCGTGATTTGATCCGAAAAATTGGATCTCATACACTCGCATCGAAAAGTCCGTGCCACATTCGAAAGACACTTTCGCAAGGATCCCCGTCATGAACCCGCAATCGCCCACTTCGCTGCTGAGCCGGGAAGACATACTCAATGCCTTGTCGGCGCTCGGGGAGGATCCAGTGGCGAGCCGGGTCGACCAGGTGCGGGAGCTCGTCGACGCTGCAACGCTGCCTATGGGAGAGCCTGACGAAGTGATCCGCGCCGCGGTGGATACCGCACGGCAGAAGTTGGACCAGCGCATGGCGGCTACCGACGGCGGCGCTCCGGAGCGCCGGCTCGCCGCCATCCTTGCCAGAGTCGGCCAAGGCTATACGGCAACGCAATTGGGAGGCAATCTTGCACTGGGCCTGCCAAACGGGCGTGGCGGGATTTCGTTTGCCCAGATGGGGAGAGAGCGAGGCCTCGACAAGATCGAGCAATTGAGGGCAACAGGGATCGAGGCGCGCCTATCCCAGACGGGCTCCCCGGGAAAATTCGTCGTGGTGTTCTCTCCCGAGAGCTTGAAGAGCGCGGTCGAGGAGGATTTCTCTGCCCACCATGTGGCTTGGTGCGATGCCCTTGTCATCGCACAGCGGTCAGGGTTGGTGGCGCCGCTGGAATACCGCGAAACGCGGGACTGGGGAGGTACCGGGTATTGGGACGAGGAGATCCGCGCGATCGAGCGCACGCTCAGCCTAGGCCTCTACAGAGAGACTGGAGGCGATGTTCAGACGCACAGGCCGATTTGGCGCTATGCGCTTGAACATGCGCGCATACAAGCCTGGTCAGACCCTCAGGAGCGGACGTACTGGGGACGGGCGTTGGATGCCTTTGATCGGGCGTTTGGCGGGGTGGATGCCAATCCGAAGGCGCCTGGTCACCATTGGACAGAAGCGGATAGCGATGCGGCGGCCGCGCAGAGCTGGAATCTGTTCGAGACGTATGGTGACAAACGCGAGCTCCGGCTGCAGTGCGTTGACGAGGATTGCGAGTTCCCCAACGACGAGGCGGCGGCCCAGCATGTGAAGGACATGGCCGAAAACGGCGATCCCGTGGCAATTCGAGCGATTCGGGCGCTTATCGCAACGTGCAGCGAGGACGTTGTTCGATTCGATCTCCATATGCCTGGGGCGGCTGCGCATCTGCAGCCAGAGAAGTTCAGGGGTGAGGTCCGGGAAGATGTGCCATCGCACTCGCTGGATCTGTGACAGCGTGGCGTGAGCCTGGAGGCCACCCCTTGGGGCTAGCCCTCCTCGTCAGTGGGATAGTCGAGGCGACGTTCCTCCGTGATCGCTTGATCCAACGCTTTGAGCGCGTCATGTTGCTCCACCAACAGGCGGCTGGCCGCGGTGCTCGCCTCATCGGGGTGCCGAATGACATGATCCCAACATCCGGCGATCGCCTTGTAGAGTCCATTATCGACCGGACGGGGCCCCAGATAGCCCGCCAGACGGTCTGATTTTGCCGGATCCAGCAGCACCGCGCTTGGACTGTTGGTCGGGAACACGAGCAGCTGAAGCGCGAAGGGATCCGGGCTGCTGTACAGCAGAAAGCGCCAGTCAGGATGGCGAGCGCCATCGGCCGTCAGCGGCTCGATGCTGACGTTCACATCGCCGTCGGAGGACAACACGTCGTACAGGGTGATGACGTCGTCCGGCGAGTCGGATGCGAGCAGTACGTAGGACCCCGCCGCCCAAGCGGTGGGAGGCTTGTTTGGGTCTTTGCTTCGATGGAAGTGGATTTCCAGAGTTTTCATCAACTGGACATGGGCTTCTCTTTCCAGCGGCACCTCTTCGTTCAGGAATTTGGTTAGGTCACTCGCGTGCATGTTGTTGCGATGCGCGACGATGGCCAAGGGCAAAGGCCAGCAGGCCAACAGCGTTTTCGTCAAGTCGGCGCTGGCAAACGGAAACGCATCCCTTTTCATGGCAGCGGATCTCCCAAGACTTCCTTACGTATGCCCCTGAGCAACCTAGACGGCGCAAGGGGTGTCGTCCATTGCGGAGCGCACAAGGCGCGGGCAAACGGCAGCAATCATAGGTGGGGGTCGCCGAGGCCGTCAACAGACCGAAAGTGGTCATGTTTTTGGGCGGCTTCGCCGTTCGAGCCATGTCCATGGCGATGTCCATGCACTGTGCTCGTCCATACCCCTCAACTTATCTGTACGGCTGAATTGCTGCAGCGCGGCTACCTGACGGGAGATTGGCATGTCCATGGGTGCTTGACACGGTGCACATGTGCACCATAGGATGCGGACAAGTGCCTACACCAAAAGAGGATCCTGATGCTCGCCCAGATGCTCGATTTCAAGTCGTTGGATCGGCTGCAAATCAACAACGCCGCCACGATCCGTGACCTGGTGATCGACCGGCAGGTCTATGGCATCCGTGCCCCCGAGCTGCCCTTTCTGTTCCACCAAAGGGTGCTACCGGATGGCCGCATTGAGGCCCGTACGCCTGCTGGGACGGCGGTCCACGTGGACGTAGTGGACGTCTGTGATGTGATTCAGGGCCAACCGATGCTGGTTCGCGCCATGACCAAGCGCAGCTTCCTCGATCGGCTGAGCTTGCCTTTGGAAGAGCGTGGCAAGCCGCCGGGCGACGAGTGTTTTCATCCGGCCTATGTCATGTGGGTCAGCAAAGATCGGTGGGGGCACGTCGACGCACGGGTGTGGTTTGTCGATGAGGCCCTGAACGCCGACGCATTCAACTCGCCGTATTTCATCGCGCCGTTGCATCAGGGCGATCGTGCTGCGGTCCAGGCCGCGGCACGACGTACACGGATGCCGGTGCAGTGCGTACGCTTCTCCGGTGGGGTGTCAGCGGACCAGGGCGTCCGCGCAGCAGGGGACCTCGCGCGCGCTGTGGTGGCGGGTTTTATGCGGTCGTCGCTAAAGGGTGCCGTGGAAGCCGCAAAGACGCTGTCGATGTGCGGCGCGGCGCCGATCAAGCGCGCCGAGTTGAACCGGCTGATCGGTGGGCCTGTATCCAACGAAGCTGTGTGATGCAGGATTGCTTTTTACAGCAGCACCATCTGAGGGCGGCTAAAACCATCGTGGGATTGCAGTTTCCAGCCAAACTGCCGATAAGGGACTGGCGGACTTTCAACCGCTCCCTCGACTCGCGGTATTGACATGGTGCACATGTGCACCTATGATGGCGTTTATCAACCGCCGAAATGACAAAAAAGAGGGAGTGCTTCGCCATGGCGTTAACCGCGGACGGATCGAAGTGACTCGAAGCAAGACGGACGAAGAGTACATGCAACTCATCGACGAGCGGTGGCATGAATGGGTGCCTCAAGCCAAGGCAGTGCTTGCGTCGGCTGTTGTTAGCAAGTTGGCCGACGAGCCTGCACGCTGAACGCCTTGGAGAAGGTTACGTTGTAAAGAACCGGCCGCTGATTTGGACCGCTCCTGCCGGTAGCAGGGCCCTCTTGGAGAATTCGAAGTGAAAAAGACCGCTCTACACGCCATTTTCGTTCTAACTGCAACCGTTGGCCATGTACAAGCGTCAACAACGGCCGCGCCGGAGATGCTTTCGATCGAGTATGTCAGCGAAGGCAATACGACGGTTGCGCTCCCTACGTTCAAGAACGCAGATGGGTCGATTTGTAAGAGCTATCTCGCCAGCGCGGGGCCGCAGAACGACCGGTTCGTGGACACGTCGGTCAAGCAGATCTGCGGTCCCGCAAATGAAGAAGGCACCGCGCCGGCAAATTTGCTGGCCATGAAGAACTATTCGGCCAATGGCCTGGTGATTCAGCTGCCGACGGTGAAGGTCGATGTGAAACAGTGATGCCTTTGATCGTTGCTGCCGATCAAGGCCGCACCAAATCGAGGGCAGATGGTCGTGTAACTTGGAATTTCAGATGCGAGACATTCTTGTGATGGTCAAGCCTCTTGCCGTGGCGCTGTTGCTTGCCCTGTTCGGGATGGCCGTCTGGCAGTGGGGCGAGCCCCCTATCGAGCTAACCTACGGCTGCTTCGGCGGGCCAAGTGGGCTAGATGTTTACTTCCGTGAATTCCAGTTACATTCCAAGGCGACTGCAGTGGGCTCTGGCACGCTGCTGGCCGCTGCGCTCGCATTGACGCAAATCCGCTTCTAAATAGCCGATGACAATTTGCCGGCCGCGCCGGCATAAGGAGCAACAGAGTGAAAGGGAACCTCAGGGCCGTTTTTGCTGCGCTCGCGCTATTCGGGGGCTCACAGGCAAGTGCAGGCGTCACCGATGTACTGACCGATATTGGTCGAGCCGCGCAACGTGTCTCTGGCTCGGATCGTGCACCGACTTTGGTGCTCGCTCCAGGTATCCGCCTCAACGTAGGCGATCGCATCGTGCGGGTCTACGGGTACGATAAGTGCCCCCGCGACTGGTCGGGAAATCCGCGCGAGGAAGGCTGTGTCGTGCTCGACAAGAAAGTGGTGTCGGTCATGTTTGAAGACCGGACCAAAGAGCAGTGGACGGTCAAGACGGATGGCGATCGCACCTACCTGATCCGGCCCAACGGCGTTCCCGTATCGCAAGCTCAATGACGACTGGGAAAAGCGCTCATGCGATTCATCGACCAGATTGACGCTGACAGGGAGGCGACTCGATGGCTGGAAGCGAAGGCGAAAGCCTTGGGCGCAGACCGCATCGAGAGTCAATGTCACGAATACAGTGGGCGAACATCAAGCGCCTGGAAAGGCAACGATCTGTTGGCTGTCACCGTAGTTCTTCGGGACGCAATAAACTGGTCGGTTCTCACGTGCCACGAAGTAGCGAGTGTTTCGGCCTTGGTATGAACATCCCACTCGACACAGCGAAGGCCATCTAATCAAGGTTTAAGAATGGAAAGAACCATGAATTTCGAACGGCTGGACAAAATTGCGCGTGAAGCGTGGGAAGGCGACTACAAGCACGTCGGAGTGTTGTCGCCCGGGGAGCGTCTGTATGTGGCCCTTGCTTCGGGGCGCATGCGCGAGCTGGCGCCAAGCGATTCCATTGCCTACGCAGTTGATCGCGTTGGCCCTGAAGCGATGGCGCATATGCTGGAAGTGTGGCGCGCTACTACCCAGCCCAAGAACTAGACGAAGAAGGATCGTGAGTACACAAGAAAAGCCCCGCTACAAGGATCCGCAGAAGCAACGCTTCTACGTGTCGCTGCTTGCGCTTGCAGCTGATCCAAAGAGCGAGCTGTATCACGATAGCCGCCCGCATCGCGGAGCCGGGCATAGGGCGGCGTTCTGGGATGGATATGCGGGCCTACGGCGAACTGCCAACGTGGCGCCTGGCACCTTGGGTGCGGTGGCCTACGCCGCTGGCAAGCGGTTCGCAAAGACCAACCCTGGCATCGCCAAAGAGGAAGCCGTGTGGACGCCGGGCGTCACGAGGCAGGGCGAGCCGACAAAGGCAGTCTGAGGCGAAGGACCACCGATGAAACTACCCGAATGGCTGATGGATCTGGTCGTCGCCGCACACCAGAAGGCGTCCGGCGATCCGAATAATGCCGAGCCCGCGAGAAGCCTTGCGGCGTACTTACACCACTGTGGTGAAAAGGGTGATTCTTTCCACGGCGAACTGGGCAAGATACCCAGCGATCTTGACGCTATCAAGATGGCCTGCGGCGTAGTTGGAACGGAGTTCGTTCAGCGTGACGAAGCTTCGTGCGCAGGGTTCCTGTCTAGCTACCTCTTCATCAATCCAAGGCCGAGCCTTTCGATGGTCGCGACCCACACATCGTTCGAGACGGATCCATTGGACACCGTGCTGTGCCAAGCCGACGAGTACCTTGAATTTATCGATGGTGAGCTTGCTTCCTACTAGTCCGGACAGACCAATCATGGCCACAAAAATCCCCAACACGGCACAAACGCATCAGCGTGTGGAAGGCCTCTTGTTCGAGGCCCGCACTGCATGGGGCACTGTCAAGGCTCTGGGTATTCCATTCGAACATGTCGACCGTCTCTGGGCGGTTCACGTTGCGATCGGCGATCAAAGTCTCTGGCCAAGGTGGGTTGTATCGGATGTCGAAACCGGAACAAGCGTACCCGGCGTTGCCGAAGCCAGTCCCGAACTCGCTCGGTCGTCGGCAATCGCGAAGCTCGACGCTCTCGGGCCTCAAAAGCTAAAGGAAGCGGTCAAGAAGTTCGTTGCTGGTGGAAAGTCGCGGCCCAAGCAGAAAAGCGGCAGGCCTCGGCCAGCAGCACTGGCGCCCGCGCTCCATCAGCTCTAGTTCAGGAAAGGCGAGGTAGATATGAAAAGAATCATTTTCTTACTTGCAGTATTGTCGGTGATTGCGGTCGCAGTTGCCTTCGTGGTGTTCGTCGTTCCGGTGTTGCCAGCCGGTGTTCAGATTGCTTGCGCTGTCACGGGGATTTTCTGCGCGGTACAGTTGCTGCGCCCAGTAAGCCGGGCCCAGAAAGCGTACCTAGTGCATCTTGCCGAAGGCGATCCGGAAATGCAGCGGATTGTTGATGAGCTGGTGGCCACGAAATGGCTGACGTGGACAAAGTACGACGCGGCGAAGAGTTTCCTCACACGGCGCAAGGACCGTTTGGAAACAGAGGCGATGTTGGCTAGGTCTGCCGCTCGCAGAGTCGTCAGCTCCGCCCAGCGGAAGTCATAAAGGCGCATAGCGCCCCGCATAGAGGCCGGCAGCCTCACTCCAGAACAGGTATGTACGATCACAAGACCTTTGAAGGTGGCATTCAAGCGCGCACCATTGCGGGTGGCGCGGTGCAGCACCCTGTGGTCGTGATGCTCGATGGTGTCGCGACAGAATTGACGCTCGCGGATGGATCAACGTTGCGCGATGGCTTGACAGCCGCTGGCGTCTTCGCCGAGGCAGCCGACCGTGGCCAACGCAAGGGGGAAACGGATGCGTAACGGAGTAACTCGAAAATGGTTTTCTAAGTTAGCAGCGGAAGTTGGGTTCCCGGCATGGCCGGCTCTATCGCTGGCACTTGGCATGTGCCTCTTCTCTGCTTTTGGCTACAGCTACGTCCTTCCGGACGTTGCGATGATTGATGGGCCAGCCGGAGCCATTACAGGGTTAATGCGTGCGCTGTGCCGGCTCGGTGCCGGTGTGGCTGTCCCAGCTGCTGTGATCTCCGGTTGGATCGTCACCCGTCGTAAGGCCGTGCAATAGACGGGAACAATGGAGGCAGTCATGATCTCTGCAGTTTTGGCGATCTGGCTCCTGCCGATGGTAAGTGTGGTGATGTTGTTCTTAAAAGGCCGGACGATGTTTGCGGCAATCTACGGTGTAGCTCTGAATTGATCGGTCTGCCGGTTTTCTTTCTGATGGCAGCGGCTTTTTCTGTTGCGAGGGACCGCAGAACCAAGCAGCCGTGACGTACCAGGAAAGTAGGAAGAACAAAGTGCAATTGGGATGGAAGCGGATATCGGGGTTAGCGGCGGCTGCGCTTATCGTGTTCTGCGTAGCAATAAAAGTGGCTCACAACGCGGGATCGGACGCTGGTTCGCTCGCGAAGTCCCGCTTGGAGTTGGTATGGCCGTCACTGCTGTCGATGCCAGAAGGCGATCGTGCACTGATTGTTGGATTGGCGATGAGTTGCCGCCTGGAGCAACGTCCTGCGGAACCGGGCGAGGTTGTCGCTTGCTTACGTGAGGCAGCTGCAGATCCGCATGCATTTTTGCCAAAGGGCGTAGACCAGGATTCTGCACGAGCCAGGCTCGAAAAGCTGCTGCCCCGGCAGATCTAGGCGAGGACGAATCTGATGACCTCGAAGGAACGTGTGAAAGCGAAGCACCCAGAGGCGATCGTGGAGAAAGAGGCCGGCACGTTTGCAGGCGGCAAGATCCGCTATTGCGTGAAGTTGCAACCCAACGCAAGAAAGGTGGTTGGGTATGGGCAACGCGAATCGTGGGCGTGGGCGGCTGCTTGCCGCTCCCTCGGACTCTGAAGAAGACTCCGAAAATCCATGATGCACTCTACCCATCTTGAGGGGCAGGCTGCCCCGATGTACCAGTTTCCACAGAACGTTTTCTACTATCCGGAAGGCGAGCGGATCGAGTCTGTAACCGCAGAAGAAGGCGTCGCCGCTTATATCCGGGCGCATTTCAGTAGCGCAGGTCCCGTAAGGCAGATGGACGCTATCGACAGCACCGGTTTCGCGCACGCCGTATCGTTCACCGCGACCGACGGTGTTGAGCATGGTATCTACCTGGACCGTAGAGGCGACAAGTGGGTGGTGGCCGCAGTCTCGCGGCTCGTACCACCCGAGAGTTTGACCCCTAACTGCCAGATTGACGTGATGGCGGGCGAAGAAGGAACCATTAGTGCCGAGAAATGGGGTGACCATGCAGTTGCCTGGCTTGCTGTTGACGTGGTGCACATGTGCACATATCATGCGTCTGACGCTGACTGTTCTATAGGAATGCCGACCAGCAACTGGTGGGCTCAAAGGCGATGACTATCAACTCTCAACAGATCCAAGGCGATCCTCCAGAGCACCCGATCGAAGGATGCGAGTCCTTTTCGATCGTGCAAGAGAACGCTTTTTGCACGATGGGACCACACCGCGGCTCTTCTGAGTGGCAGGCGTTCCTGTTGCGCGACGCTATCGTTCTTTCCGGTGAAACGCAGTCAGGCAAGAGCTGGGGCGCGGATCCAGTTACCAAGTGACCACAGATAAATCAATGAACCGAACGTGGACAGTCGTGCGCTTTCCGAATGGATCGTGGAGCTATGGTGGCAGACCGGACTCTCCAGACTACGAACTGTGCGAGATCTTCCAGATTGACGCAACGTCACCTGAGCAGGCAGTCAAGAAAGCCCAGGCCAAACGCAGCCGCGCGAACCGGAAGGCTGCGGCCGAAGCAAAGCGAGAAGCCATCGCAATTCGTTACTGAAGCCAAGCCGGGCGCAGCAGTGACAATCAACTCTAATGGCACGGAAATAGCCCCTTGGCATCGAACATGAACATCGCCTTCACTCCTGGCCTGCCCGAAGATCTTGGCCGGATATTCGATTTTCACCGGTGCAGTCGTGTATGCCTTTGCATCCGCGACTTACCTCGGCCCAGTTCTGGCTGCCGTACTCGGCATGTTTGTCATTTCCGGGGGTGCAGTGCTTGCGGGCTCCGGAGGGCCAGGTACCTCGGCGGCGGCGACAGGGATGGTAATCACGGGGATGTTCCTCATCCTGATTGCGGTAGCTGGCACACTCACCCATGCCTTTCCAGTAAGCCCGTGAGCCGATCGCAGCAGGGAAACAGACTGCCGGTCTCGCCGGCTTATGAGAGGGTTCGGACATGATTGACGCAGACAAGTATCCGCAGCTCGCCAAGATGGAGGAGGTCCACGGTCACTCTCAGGCCATTGGCGAATTCATCGATTGGCTCAACGAGAACGGTTTGACGATCTGTTCGTCGGAAGAGCGTATTCGCGGCGTCGAGTTTTATCCGGTGATGGAAACGACTGAACAGTTGCTTGCCAGACATTTCGGGGTAGACCTCGGAGCGGCCGAACGTGAACGGCGTGAGGTGCTGGCCGAGTTTCAGGCTTCGCAACAGAAGGCGGCCTGAGCTGAAACATTTGATGTTAAAACATACTGTACTGCTGGCGTCGACCATCTTGCTGAGCGCTTGTTCTTCCGTTCCGATTGCGACTAGCACGCCGGCACAGAACCGGCTCTTGCTCGCCGAGGTTCTATCGGATCCTGAAAACGTCAAGCTGGCCAGGATGGGTTGCAGCTACGAGCAGGTGCAAAAGCAAATCCATGGAGTGCCACAGGAAGCCCCATATTCAGACTTGAAGGACGCCTGGGGCGCCAGGTCTCTCGAAGAGCTGATGAAGCTGCATGGCCTCCCGGAAAGCGCGACAGCCTCGGACCTCTATAGTGCGGTTCGGAGAGAGCTGGAGCGGGATGGAACCTGTCGAAAGCGACTCAACATTTGAGGGTGGATACGTGGACTACAAAGGGCAGATTGACCGGGGGATTGAACTGTTGAAGCTTTGCCAGCGGCTTCAGAGCGAGAGGGACGGCGTAGACCGCTCGGAAGCAACGCAGATCGACAAATCCAAGATCAATGATGTGTTTGCGCAGGACATCAGCACAGCTATCGCCAACATGTCCGCGCTACACAAGCTCATTCCGCAGGCATCGCTTCTCGCCGAGCTGGGCTTGAAGCTGGCCGACGAAGGGAAGATCAAGGTGGGCCATGGTGATGACTACGCAGCCGCAGCGATTCGTTTTGTTTTGGCCGAACATGGTCTTGCTCATGCCGGAGTGCAGGAGCGGACTTTTGGATTCCTGACTGACTTTGCTCCCGCTGATCAACCAAAAGCATAGTGGTATGCCAGTCAGCCAAGTAACGATTCCAGAGAGCTTTTCCAACCGCTGGCGGATCGCCGGGTGGGTTGATGAACACGAGCACGCTGGAAAGTTGTGCCAAGTGGTTGGCTACGAGCACGATGAAGATGGAAAGAACGTCGTGCGGGTTCAGTTCATTGACCGAACTGATCTGTTTGAATGTGCGGACGCCGTGCTCTCGCCGCACATGCTGCTTCCGGTTTGAATTTGCGATCGCGCACTGAGGAGAATCATGAAATCTAAGCTAAGGAAGACCTTTGAAGCCATCATTGACCGCGTGGATGCGTGGCTCACCAAGCATCAGATGTGGCTTCTAACCCTTGCAGCGACTCTGGTACTTACCTTGATCACAGCATGTGTCGCTGCGCCAGCGAGTCCTCTCGTCGCAGCTGTGGGCATTGCAGTGACTGTTTATCGGGCGGTGACGCAGCGAGACTGATCCAAGGAGTGTCCAGCCAAGGATATGACACAGTTCTTGAATGGAGCCTGGTTGGATCGCTCCAGGTCCGACGTATTCCAAAGTTGATCCCTCTTCATCCTGGTGGGTCCATGAACAACGGAAAGACTCTTTGTGTTTTTCGTTTTGCCATCAAGGCCGCGCCTTGCGGCGCTTTATAGACCCTTCTCGGTATCTCGAACTGCAACCTTCCGGTACCCCGCCCCCCCCCCAACTAGTTCAAGGTCGAAATCATCGCGTGCCCGCTTCCACGATCGATGGACGAGTGTAGAGTTGACATGGTGCACATGTGCACATATCATGGGTGCCATATACGGAAGAGGAAGGGCAACGTGATCGAGGTTTGGCTGCAGGTGTCATGCGATGGATGTGACCATCCAAACGCTGTCGAAATGACTACTCTCCCGAACTTGACCAAGGCGCAATGGCGCAAGACCCTTCACAGGGAAGGTTGGCGGTCTTACGGCAGCAAGGATTACTGCCCGCGGTGTGTTAAGCGTGGAGCGCACAAGCTACGCCAAAGCGTGTTTTCGAGCTGAATAGTGGCAAGGCTCTCTAAGAACAGCCGGGCAGCCGGCGTTGGTCGGCGAGGCCATACCTCGCCCAGAGCCAAGGATTCAAAAAGTCTCATGGCTGCCGTTAATGACTGAGTGGCATACCTACAGTATTCGAAAAGCCAACATGGCCAGTGAAATTTCCGTCCCCAATGATGCCGATGTTCAATGCCCGCGCTGTTTGCGCCACTTGCGTGCCGGCAAGGCATTTGTCGGCTATCGTTTCCCCGATGGCGTGACGACCGATGAAGCGCCGCCGCAGGCCGCGCTTCAAGACTGCCTGAAGTGCCAATCCTGCGGATACAGCGAAGAGCTGCCTCCCCTCAACCGAGGAAGATAACTTCGTGTACTGGAATCAAAAAGACACCCTAGATCTGCTGGTGATGATCGCGGGTGCCATTATTGGCGGTGTAGTCGCGCTGTGCGTTCTGCAGTTGGATTTGGTGACGTCTGTGTCACCAGAGCTGGCTGTTCCCGGCTGCGCTGTCCTCTGTGCGTACGCTGCACGCTGGGCAGCCTGGAAACGCGGGCTTCGTAAGCGCTTTTGATGCTGGCGTAGGGAGTGGATGTTCTCCGCTCAGAATGCGGTCGTAAAGGCGGTTCGTTGAATGCTCCCCAAGGACCGTATTGTCTCGGTAACGGAAGAACTATGAAGATCAAGATCAGCAAAGAAGCGGGTGGCTATGTGGTCGACCCAGTGGATTTGCCCGGCATTCCGCCAGTTGGCAGAGGCAAAACGGTGTCGGAAGCCATGGGGGATTTCCTGGCGCACTACCATGTTCAGATGGGGTTGGAAATCGAGCTTGACCTGACCGCTGCAGAAGCTGGTGTGCAAGCGCAGCTTGAGGCGGCCACCAAGCGCGCAGCGCTGTATTTCGGTGACCCTCCTTCAGGCTGGCTTTGACGAGGTTGAACGTTGGTGTCTCCATCGATCGGTCCGAGGTGATGGACGATGCGGGACTGATCGCTTCCTCCTGCAATTATCCGCCGCGTGCCTAAGGCGGGCGTAATCTCAAAGGAAAACAGTAGATGGGTCGCATTCTAGGCAGGGTTGAATACGGTGGCGGCACACCTGACCGATTCTTCATTCACTGCGACACGAGCGGCTGGTCGATCGAACCGTTGTTCGTCGATCAGGAGCAACCGTGGGTGGTCTACGATGCGGGTGGCAGCGGAGCACTTTTGCGTGCTATTCCTCAACGAAGCACTGTCATCCGAGCCGTTCGGAAGGTGCTGGCGCATGGCCGCAGCTTCGGGACGAGTGACTCGGTCTACGGAAATCCGAGGTTTGGCTTGGCCACAGAAGATCGATTGCTGTGGCCGCGCAGCGCCGGATTTGAAGAGCGCTCGCTCTCCCTGCTTCGCGCCGACGGGGTGCTGCATGTGGCCGAGGAGGGGGACGCGGGTTTCTCTGGCGTCCAAGATATTCCGCTATGTGTCCAGCACTGGATTCCTCGTGAAGACGAGGAACGAATTTCGCTTGAGGAAGTGTTCGGTCAGGCTCTACAGCTTTGCCCACTTTGCGAGGCAAAACTGCTCGGCACGTCCGCATAGGACACCTTGTGTAAGGCGGAACGCTGACGGAGCATTAAGCAGCATGGACAAGACCGCATTCGACCTGTTCTGGGAAGAATTCGCCACCAAGCGATTGAGTGGCTTCGACGAGCAACAACTGAGCACAATGTGCGGTGTTGCAAAGTCTGCATATGTCGCAGCAACTAATCGTGCTGCCGGCATAGTGCTCAACCCAGTCGGTGACCGACCTCTCGAAATTCAGATTCGCGACGCGGCGGCATAGTTGGGGGAGACCCAAGGATGATTGGCATTGTGCTGCCGGCGTTGACATGGTGCACATGTGCACATATCATGGGTCTTAAATTAACCACTATCACCGACGCTCAGGAGTTGCGTCGGTCCATCGATCAAGCGGACGGTAAAGTTGGGGCCGTTCTCACGTGCGGGACCTGATGCTAGGAAGGTTCAAGGAAGAAAACAGTACGCAAGGAACGGCACCAAGCGGTGGAGAGCTCACGACGCTTGCTGGCCGAATCCTTGAATGCCGTAAACGCAGAAACATTTCTCAAGGGAAACTGGCTGAGCTGCTTGGTTTCTCACAGAGTCTTGTTGCGCAATGGGAGACAGGGCGTTCAACGCCTACGTCTGAAACGATTCCTCCTCTGTGTCGAGTGCTTGATGCCCCGGTGGAGTGGCTCTTGGCGGGAGAGGGGCCAATGCCAGCCATTTCGCCGATCGCTGTAGACGCGACGGGCCGCGAAGTTCGTGTTGGCTTGTCGTCACTACAAATTGCCGCACTGGATGCGCTTGAGATCGCCTTCAGGAAAAGATTGATTTCGAATGGTGAATGCCTTGCGTTGCTGACAGATTGGCAGAACCGCATCGACGCAGGTTGAACATAAAAAGGTCGCCTGGCGACATGCAAGAACGCGCTCCAACGCACCTCATATCGGTGGGGTGACAGATTCTGAGGAAGCACATGAGCAGCAAACCGATTTCTAAAGAACAGGTTATCAATCGCCTGCGGGAGACTTTTCGCAACGCAGCGAAGGATGGTACCGGTGTTTCCTTCATGCTTTCGCAAGAAGAGTGTCGGGTCGTTACCGAACACGACATCGAGACGCTGAAAGACGAGACCGGCTATTCGGCAATGCTGGCGCATCAGCCCAACCATCGCTGACATTGGAGGCGGGTCTTCATGTTAGTGATTAGCGAATCCGCTTGTGGTCCTGCACTTCTCGGCGCCTTGCAGTCCATCGATGCAGGCAAGGACGTTCGGCGAGCCTCTTGGCCAAAAGGACAATTTTTACGGAAGGCCGATGACGGCCGCATCGCCGTGTTCCGCAATGACAAAGTGAGCCGCCGGAGCTGGGTGCGTTGCCGAGCTGCATAGAGTGCTCCAGGGGAGGCGTTGTGGCAATTCCAATTGAGGCGTATCTCGCTGTCGGCTTGTTTGGAGGATCTGGCAGTGACAGCGAGGGCCACTATCGGTTTGAGCGGATCCCGCTTTTGCTCGCACCTTCGCGTGCCAATGAGGCCTTGGCCGGTAAAGCGGTGTGGTCCGATTCGCCGCGCGGTTGGTTTGCTAACGCCAGCAGCGATTGGGAGGCGCTAGGTCGCTGGTTGCCTGTGATTCTGGCGCCGTACTACTTCGTCGCGACATCGACGATATCATGGATGACTACGCGCAGCGAACTGAGTTGATCGAAGCGCGTTCGCAAGTGGCCAAGGCACAAGAGACCGCAGCGGCTGTCATCACCAACATCGGTTCGACGCGGAACCTTGCCAATGACTTCGGCAAGCTGGAAGACGGCGTTCTGAAACAAGAAGCGCGCGCCGCCGCAGCGACCCGAATTGCTGATCAAGACAGCGGTAAGTCTCTCCAGGATCGGGTCGACGCACTTGGCAAGGCTACATCGATCGACGATCGTTTGGCGGCACTGAAGAAGAGCATTGCATCCTAACTCCCCGATGACGGGCTGCCAATCGATGTCTGGAAGCTATGAACAGCGAACCATTCAATCCACCGATCAATCCTGATGACGGGGATCGGCTCAAGAAGGCGTTGTTGAAGGGGCGGATTGAGGCCGCCGCTGCTGAGAAGAAGCTTTGCTACCACACAGGTGGCACCGAACGTTGCAAACAGGCGGAGCGCCTTCCCGCCAATGCGAAATGCACGCTTTGCGGTCGAATCGGCACCATGTAGACACGCGCAAAGCTGCCACCCAGCGCCAGGCGCAAGGGGCAGCGTGCTGGTTGCTTGGAGTGCCGGCAACGCCAGTGAACATTGACCACGAGGCTGTTCGCGCCCTTGGTCGCGAATTGCGCCTGGTAGGTTCCGCCACAGCGCAAGAAATGCGTGCGCGCGGGCAACTCTGAACGAACGAATGGGGCCCGGGATAGCCGGTACACGAGACGTATGGATGGTGAAGTCGTCGACGTCGAGCAGGACGATAGCGTGATCGACTGTGCGGGCACATGGGTGGAGACTTCAGGTCTTGGCCCATGTATTGGTGTGGCGGTTGTGTTTGGCAACCGTGTCAGCATGATCCACCAATCCAATCCCTATGTCAGCGATGGGCTGAAGGAGTTTTGTGAGGCTCTTGATGGCCTCATCCCTGCCGCGGCACGCGCCTCGGTTCATCCGATCGTGGCTGGCGGCCAGCTGGGGGAATTCCAAGTTGAGATCCTGCGCGACAGAAGGTATGTGTTGTCCAAGCTCAACGAGCTCGGGTTCGGGGATCCACAGGTGAAATGGTGCCCAGACGATGCAACACATGGGATTGTCGTAAATACGTCGACCAGGACCGCTGAGTTGGAAGTCGATATGGATGACGGGCGCCGCCTCACAGAGCGGTTGGTCTTCTAGGAGGGGTGCTGCACATCGCGATAGCAAGAATTCGTTTGACGCCGTAACCGGTTACGGTATGATGCAAAGAGTGTTTCATCCGGGAGGGGTCATGTCGGGAGCAAGCATCTTCATCAACGCGCGTCGGCAAGCCGACGTTGTCGAACAGCGTGATCTCGCTCGCTGTGCGAACGAGGTCCTGCAATAGCGCCGGACCGGCCGTTTGGCGGACGATGCGCTTCTGCGCGAGGTCGCAGACGTCTGGCGTCAGATCGGAGAGACGGCCCCTGAACAGCAGGCAGAGAATACCGTGATCATTTTGGCGCTTCGCCAGATCGCTTGCCCAAGCGGGGCAGAAAAGCAAAGCGCGGGTTAGCCCGAGCGGAATGATGGAGTCAAAAAATGAAATGCACCGCAAGGGATGTCTGTGAGGCGTTCGAGCGCACTGGGGAGTTGGTTATTCCGTATGAGGCGGAGGCAACCGCCCATACGCAAACGACGGATGGAGAGGTCTGCACGTATTTTCACTTCCTTGATGGTTCGTGGTTGAAAACCAGCTTGAGGCGTGACGGCGTGCAGGCCTCGTGGGCCACCATGGGATGAAGCACCACGGTTCGCTATATCGCAGATTTTAAGGGGACGCATAGGGTTATGGACGCATTGGATTTGGCCGTTGTGGGGTTGCTGGTGCTGGCGGTCGGCGACCTCGCGGTGCTGTTGTCGAATCGGGACTCAAAAGTCGAGTGGGCTTTGCGCCTGATCCTGGCCACGGCCTTATCGCTTTCTGCATTGCTACTTCATCAACGGGACTTTGACTGGCCGCTCTTGACGCTGTTGGCCGCGCTTGGGTGCGCGTGCGAAGGTGTTCTTCTCTGGCGGCGATTTGTAGCGGTGAGGCAAGGGCAACTCAGGGACGACAAACCAAACGATCGTTCTGATTAATCTGGATTGAACGGAGGTGGGTATGAATGTGCCCGGATCAGTCGGCAAGGCTATGGGCTTCGTGACTACAGCGAGCGCGGGGTAGGCCATGGCAGCCAGTTCAAAGAATACGCGGATGCAGAAGGTTGCTCTGGGCCGTTGGCGCGAGCCAAATCCGAACATCGAGCCGAATGTAAAGGTACGGTGGATCGCGCCTGGCCCCACTGGTATTCGAGTATGGGTAGGTTGCATTGGAAAGCACTCCGTGGCGACGATCAAACGGCAGCCAGGCCATATTGGAGCGGCCTGTACCGCGCTGATCAATGGTTGGGTGTGGGATATGACGTCGGTGCCCAACCCTCTGAACATCCGCGAAAGTGTCGCGCGCAGTTTCGATTCCGTGCCCGCCGCGAAGCGGGCCATTGCTGAGGCGATTCGCCTCCATCCAACAGCACCAGATTGAAAGTGAAGAGGACAGATCACATGATCAGTGAAGAGAAGCTCAAGGAACTGGCAGAGGTGCTTGCGAAAGCGATCCCCGATGGCCAGGTGCTCAATATCCTGACGGTGTTGCCCAAAGTGGGTTGCGCGGACTCGGAGGCGCAACCGGTCATCGGCTTCGTGTTGGGTCGGTCGGAAGATTGCGAACGCTTTAGGCAGGTGCTCGACCGCGGCATCAGCGAGTATCAGAATGAGATCGGGCTGACTGCAGCCCTATTTCGCGAGCGAGTGGGAAAAGGTGCCGGCGATGCGCCGGCACCATCAGTGAAGATATTCGAGGCGGTATCAGCGGCCGGTGATGCCTCTGCCGGTACGCTGGGCGCGGCAACCGGAAATTAAGCGACAAAGAGACCATGAAGGCGAAGTACGACTACACAGGAAAAGAGCGCGTCGCGCGAGAGCGCAAGGCGCTGTCTGATGCTGGTGGAGCGCGTGTCGAGACACTGCTCGATGCCAAAGAGGTGGCGAAGCTCGATGCGCTCATCACCGCCGGGGTGGCTGCGTCAAGGAGGGCCGCCCTGAAGTACTTGGTGCAGCAGTTGCCTGACCCCACCGGCAAATAATTGTCTTGACGCCGTAACCGGTTACGGCAAGATGCAGTGCAGGGTGTGGTGCATTTTGCGCCGCACATCATGGAAGACCCCTCATGCCCATCTACACCTTCACCGCAGTCCCTGACGCCGTTCGATCGGCGCAGCAGCACGTCGAGATCAACAACATCGATGCTGGTGAGGTGTGGCGCGAGCAAGTCCATGTGCCTGATGGCAAGGGGCGGCAGTCACTGAAATGGCGTTGGTTCGCAAGGTGCGAGGGCGAAACCAAAGTGCTTGGGAAGGGGACGCGAGCCGCCGTCATCGTGGGCGCGGGCTTTAC
This sequence comes from Ralstonia sp. ASV6, assembly GCF_016429285.1. Lineage (GTDB taxonomy): Bacteria > Pseudomonadota > Gammaproteobacteria > Burkholderiales > Burkholderiaceae > Ralstonia > Ralstonia flaminis. Next base: position 2,641 of record NZ_JAELUI010000082.1, on the reverse strand, counting down.
GTCGAAGCACAAGGCGGCTGAAGCGATCTTTGCGGCTAACAGCGCGAAGTTCGCGTAATCACTTAACGGAGTCGGTTGTGCGCAAACAAATCATCGGGCTGGACTTCAAACGTTTCTATGCCGATCCGCAGTTCTGGCCGGAGGACGGCGATACCTACCACGACGACACCATGTTGTTGGTCGACGGGGAAGCGGTCGTAGACATCGAGCCGGAAAAGATCTCCGATCAAGCCGTCGTTGAGATTCAGAGCGGCTGGGTTGACGCCATTCCCGACGAGATCTCCGCGGGAAAAGTCGATATGTCGCTAGCCGACTATTACGCGCTTTGGCAAAAGCGCAACAGCATTCAGATCCGTTTGATCTTCGAATGCTCGGAGGAGGTTCGGGACCAAGTCGTCGCGGCGGCCGTTGCCGCAGGGGCAAAACAGGTTGTCTGAGGTGATCATGGAAGGCGGCAAACCGTGGGGGTTGTCCGACAGTTACTGGGCGTCCTTGAGTGACTTCGGTCGGACACTGTATGAAGTGATCCGTCCTCAGGCAAAGGCGGTGTACGAAGTGGATGTTCAGCTCGGATCTGTCGAGAGCTTTTTGGCCAACCTAAGCAGGGATATGGCCTCCATGGGCGGAACGCTTGAGCTTGACCCTGATTTCCAACGTGGGCATGTATGGACGGACGAGCAGCGCGTTCAATACGTGCAGTCGCTTCTCCGAGGGTGTGCACCTCGTTCGATCCTCTTCAACTGCCCGGGCTGGAACGCTGAAAAAGAATTGGGAGATATTCCAGCTCACACGTTCCAATGTATTGACGGCCTGCAGCGCCTGACCGCCGTCCGAAAATTCATGGCGGGCGAGTTTCGAGTGTTTGGCGATGTGAGTGCTGAGGACCTGAAAGGCACGCCATTCGCTCCGTCGCGCTACACGCTGAAGATGTCGGTATTTGAGTTTGCGAATCGTCGAGATCTCTTGCAGTACTACCTGGACCTCAATTCAGGTGGAACGGTGCACTCCGCCGAGGAGATCCAGCGTGTGCGCAAGCTACGCGACAAGGCTGCAGCGCCGAAGGCCAAGGGGTGAGTGTGGAAACAACCGGCGACGAGAACGGGCTGCAGGTGGTGCGCGAGATCTGCGTGTAGCGTGTGGGCGAGCCGTCGAGGAGGAGATTTCTCGCATGGCCAATGCGGTGGGCAGAGATCTATGAGGTGGGGCAGTGGACTTCGATAAATTGGGTTACAGCGCGGAACAAATCGAGGCGATCCGAAGGGACGCGAGTAATCGAGTAGGTTCGCCAGGTAAGAGCGGTCGTCATTCTCAGGGGGCCGTATGGCTTTGGAAGTTGCAGCCGACGCAAGTCAAACCACCGCTGTTCCGGTACCGTAGAGTAGTGCTGGCAGGGGCAACGATTGGGATGCTGGGCGCGTGGTGGTTGCTGACCCGGTACTTTGCATAAGGGTGGGCTGATGCGAACACTGATCTACTGGACGATTGTGGCGGCGGTAGCCGCGTTGGCACACGCAACGGGGCATCCCAAGACCGCGATGCTGGTCGCCGTCTACCTGGCCATGCAGGTCACTGGCTTCGCTCTGGGGTGGCTTGGCGTCGGCGTGCGTGAATCGACATTCGCCCCAATGTGGCAGTCTCCTGAGCATGGCGGAATCCGCAGTGGAGTGCTCTGGCTATTGGTACGGATTGGCTACGAATTGGTTTGCCACTTCGGTTTGTGGAAAGGCGATATTCGGTCGTCGGGCGTAGGTGTCGCGCGAAAGCGCTGAGAGAACTGCGTGTACGGAGAACAAACATGGACATGACGAAAGACATTTTCGCGGACCAGCTGTACGGCCAGCTCGCGCTGGAAAAGATCAAGCCGTCCAGCCCGAATTTCCGCCTCTACATGGCGGGTTTTATCGAGAACGGCGGCCCACCAGAATCCTGGGAGGTCATGGAAGTTGTAGGCGCAGAGTTTCGCGAGGCGAAGAGCGGCCCGAACAAAGGCAAGCTGTGCGTCATGGTGCCGAACACCAAACGGACGGCCCACATCCACGTCAGCGAAATGCGTGCGCGGGATACACAGAAGACTCCATCCGACTGAGGCATAGAAGCACTCCGATCATGAATCAGCGAGCGGAACCTCTGGCTGCGATTACCGGCATCAAGCGACAGGCGCCCGGGCTCGTAACGCTTAATTTCGCCTACCTGGGTGACTACATCGGCCGGCAAGCGTGGGCGCGCTGCAAGGCCAGAAAGGCGACCCGCTGTGTAATGACGGGCAAACGTGTCGAGGTCGGTGACGAAGTCTGACGTGACCGGTTGTTTCGAGTCCAGGTTGAAAGAGAGAATTCAACCCTGGCAAGGAGCAACCCAAGATGCCCCGCAAGAGCTTTACCCCCGAACAAATCATCGCGAAGCTGCGCCTCATCGAAGTAGCGATGGGCAGTGGCAAGACCGCTCAACTGGCCTGCAAGGAGGCCAGCATTTCCGAGCAGAGCTATTACCGCTGGCGCAAGGAGTACGGCGGCCTGCAGCACGACCAAGCCAAACGCTTCAAGGAGCTTGAGCGCGAGAACGCCCGGCTGCGCAGGCTGGTTGCCGACCTGTCGCTGGAGAAGGCGATGCTCAAGGAGGTCGCTTCGGGAAACTGGTGAGC
>NZ_JAELUI010000562.1 GCF_016429285.1 Ralstonia sp. ASV6 | reverse complement strand
GCACCGCGTCCATCACGCGCGCCGAGTACACCAGCGCCGCCCCCGCGTTGAGCGAGATCGCTACGCTCAACGCATCCGCAATCTCTTCATGCGTGGCGCCATGCTTGAGCGCTTCGGCGGTATGCACCTGTCTCTTATACACATCTCCGAGCCCACGAGACATGGCGCCTGATCTCGTATGCCGTCTTATGCTTGAAAAAGGGGGGGGGGGGGGGGGGGGGGGGGGGGGGGGGGGGGGGGGGGGGGGGGGGGGGGGGGGGGGGGGGGGGGGGGGGGGGGGGGGGGGGGGGGGGGGGGGGGGGGGGGGGGGGGGGGG
>NZ_JAELUI010000561.1 GCF_016429285.1 Ralstonia sp. ASV6 | reverse complement strand
CCCCCCCCCCCCCCCCCCCCCCCCCCCCCCCCCCCCCCCCCCCCCCCCCCCCCCCCCCCCCCCCCCCCCCCCCCCCCCCCCCCCCCCCCCCCCCCCCCCCCCCCCCCCCCCCCCCCCTTTTCAAGCATAAGACGGCATACGAGATCAGGCGCCATGTCTCGTGGGCTCGGAGATGTGTATAAGAGACAGGGTAGACACCGCGGACTTAAAATCCGCTGCGCCCTCACCGGCGCGTGCCGGTTCGATCCCGGCCTCGGGCACCAATCCCCTTCTCTTCTTTTTCTTGCTCCCGCTGCCTCACGAAGCGTGGCACGCG
>NZ_JAELUI010000560.1 GCF_016429285.1 Ralstonia sp. ASV6 | reverse complement strand
CCCCCCCCCCCCCCCCCCCCCCCCCCCCCCCCCCCCCCCCCCCCCCCCCCCCCCCCCCCCCCCCCCCCCCCCCCCCCCCCCCCCCCCCCCCCCCCCCCCCCCCCCCCCCCCCCCCCCTTTTTCAAGCCGAAGACGGCATACGAGATCAGGCGCCATGTCTCGTGGGCTCGGAGATGTGTATAAGAGACAGGTGTGTGATTCCATCAGCTTGAGCACAAGGAACGCGCCCAGCAATGCCACCGACAGGTCTCGGCCGATATTGCCGCCGGTGCGCAAGGACAGCGCCAGCGTCACGAGCAGCGTCACCACACCTGTG
>NZ_JAELUI010000559.1 GCF_016429285.1 Ralstonia sp. ASV6 | reverse complement strand
CGCCGATGTGGATGGGCTCGAACTGCGATTGCGTCACGCGCACCCAGTCCTGCTCTTCCACTTCGCGCACGGTGTACGCCGGCAGCGGCGACAGCTTGATCTCGTTGGCGGCGGCTGCCACCAGCAGCTGTCTCTTATACACATCTCCGAGCCCACGAGACATGGCGCCTGATCTCGTATGCCGTCTTCGGCTTGAAGAGGGGGGGGGGGGGGGGGGGGGGGGGGGGGGGGGGGGGGGGGGGGGGGGGGGGGGGGGGGGGGGGGGGGGGGGGGGGGGGGGGGGGGGGGGGGGGGGGGGGGGGGGGGGGGGGGGGGGG
>NZ_JAELUI010000558.1 GCF_016429285.1 Ralstonia sp. ASV6 | reverse complement strand
CCCCCCCCCCCCCCCCCCCCCCCCCCCCCCCCCCCCCCCCCCCCCCCCCCCCCCCCCCCCCCCCCCCCCCCCCCCCCCCCCCCCCCCCCCCCCCCCCCCCCCCCCCCCCCCCCCCCCCTTTTTCATGCAGAAGACGGCATACGAGATCAGGCGCCATGTCTCGTGGGCTCGGAGATGTGTATAAGAGACAGGCTCAGGCCGGTGCGTGACGAATGGTGGGAATCTGGGGTTTGGAAGCTGCGGCAGGACGTCGCAGGTTGTGTGATCCAAAAAAAAGCGCCGGTCAGAGCCGGCGCAGCTTTCCACAACGGAAAAGG
>NZ_JAELUI010000557.1 GCF_016429285.1 Ralstonia sp. ASV6 | reverse complement strand
CCCCCCCCCCCCCCCCCCCCCCCCCCCCCCCCCCCCCCCCCCCCCCCCCCCCCCCCCCCCCCCCCCCCCCCCCCCCCCCCCCCCCCCCCCCCCCCCCCCCCCCCCCCCCCCCCTTTTTACTGACCCGCCCACCACCGAGATCTACACTCCACGGCCTTCGTCGGCAGCGTCAGATGTGTATAAGAGACAGGCTCTATACGCTGCGCGTGGAGCGCAATCCGCTGATCTCGCCCGAGCGCGAGTTTGAGTACGCGACAAGCGTGAAGGTCGAGAAGCTGCCGCTGCAAGCGCCGGAAGCCGCCTATGCGGCGCGCCCC